>JBPCWB010000328.1:0-3207 GCA_051009955.1 Hyphomicrobiaceae bacterium
TTGCGGGTCCGCGGCCTTACCAATCTTCGTGTCATCGACGCCTCGATCATGCCGACGATGATCTCGGCCAATCTCAACGCCGCTGTCATGATGATCGGTGAAAAAGGTGCGGATCTCGTGCTCGGCAAGCCTGCGCTGGAACCAATCATTGTCCCGGAGCACTAAATCCGGGTCAATCCGCGGCTTGGATTGCGCCGCTGGTCTAAGTCGAAGGACCGGGTGGTGCATCTGCACCCGGTCCGCATCTATGCACTCTGCAATGAAACGAGACCGCCGACCGGCCTAATCGTCGGTTTTACTCTTCTTTGGCGGCACACTCGGTACGGCGCTTGATGATTTCGAGGCGCGCGGCTTCTTCTCTTTGGGACCCGGAAGCGCCTTGCGCGGCGTCGCCTCGATCAATGCCTTTTCGCCGCTTGGCGCATCATCACCGTCATCGTCGTCATCATCGTCGTCGGTCCTGCTCTTGCGGCTTGGCTCCGCCGGGAAGAACTCAAACCCGAGCGTCGATTGCAGTCCATCTTCCTCAACGATCACCTTGACCGCGCCGCCATGCTCCAACTTGCCGAAGAGCAACTCTTCGGCCAACGGCTTCTTGATGTGTTCCTGGATCGTACGGGCCAACGGCCGTGCGCCATACTTTTCATCATAGCCGATATTTGCCAGCCAGCGCGCCGCTTCCTCGGTCAGTTCGATGGTCACGCCACGGTCGGCCAACTGGGCCTCCAATTGGAAGATGAACTTCTCGACCACCTTCTGGATAATTTCCGCCGGCAGACCAGAGAACGGGACAATGGCATCCAGGCGATTTCGGAACTCCGGCGTGAACATTTTGTTCACGGCGTCGGTGTCCTCACCTTCTCGTCGGTCACGATTGAAGCCCATGGGCGGCCTGGCCATATCGGCTGCCCCAGCGTTCGACGTCATGATCAGCACCACATTGCGGAAATCGATCTGCTTGCCATTGTGATCCGTCAGTTTGCCGTGATCCATGATCTGCAGAAGAATGTTGAACAGATCCGGATGCGCCTTTTCGATCTCATCGAGCAACAGCACACAGTGGGGATGTTGATCGACCCCGTCGGTCAGCAACCCGCCCTGATCGAACCCGACATAGCCCGGCGGCGCACCGATCAATCGCGAGACTGTGTGCTTTTCCATGTACTCGGACATATCGAAGCGCAGCAGTTCGACGCCCATGAGCGAGGCAAGCTGCTTGGCCACCTCGGTCTTGCCAACGCCAGTGGGGCCAGTGAAAAGGTAGCAACCGATTGGTTTTTCCGGTTCACGCAGGCCGGCCCGCGAAAGCTTGATGGCCGACGTCAACATGTCGATGGCCGAGTCCTGGCCGAACACCATTCGCTTCATGTCCCGGTCGAGATTGGTCAGCAACTCGACATCCGACTTCGTCACCGTCTTCGGAGGAATACGCGCCATCGTCGCGACAGTCGCTTCAACCTCCTTGACCGAGATCCGCTTCTTGCGCTTTGACTCTTCGACCAGCATCTGCGACGCACCGGTCTCGTCGATCACATCGATGGCCTTATCCGGCAGCTTCCGGTCGTTAATGTACTTTGCCGAAAGCTCGACAGCTGCACGGATCGCGTCGTTCGAGTACTTGAGCTTGTGATAGTCCTCGAAGTAGGGCTTCAAGCCCTTTAGGATCTCAACCGCATCCTCGACCGTCGGCTCGTTGACGTCGATCTTTTGGAAGCGACGCACCAGCGCACGGTCCTTTTCGAAGTGCTGGCGATACTCTTTGTAGGTCGTTGAACCGATACAGCGCAGCGTGCCGGACTGCAGCGCTGGCTTCAGCAGGTTGGATGCATCCATCGCGCCTCCGGAGGTCGCCCCGGCACCGATCACGGTGTGAATTTCGTCGATGAACAGGATCGCCCCGTCGTAATTCTCCACCTCTTTCATCACCGCCTTGAGGCGCTCTTCGAAGT
The DNA here is from genome assembly GCA_051009955.1 of Hyphomicrobiaceae bacterium. GTDB lineage: Bacteria > Pseudomonadota > Alphaproteobacteria > Rhizobiales > Hyphomicrobiaceae > Tectiglobus. The sequence continues at coordinate 1,950 of JBPCWB010000328.1, forward strand.
CACCGCGATAGCGCGTGCCGGCCAGCAGCGCACCCATGTCCAGCGCGAAGATTGTCGAGTCGCGCAATACTTCAGGCACTTCGTTGTTGATGATCTTGCGGGCTAGCCCCTCGGCAATCGCCGTCTTACCGACGCCCGGATCACCGACGAACAGCGGGTTGTTCTTCTGCCTGCGGCACAGCACCTGGATCGTGCGCAGCACTTCGCTTGAGCGCCCGATCAGAGGATCGATCTTGCCATCCCGCGCTTTCTTGTTGAGATCGACACAATAGGTGCTCAGTGCATCAGCACTCTTCTTATCGCCGCTGTCTTCGTCACCCGAGTTGTCGTCCTCGACGCCGCGCACGCGCCGCGGCTCAGACATGCCTGGACGCTTGGCGATGCCGTGACTGATGTATTGGACTGCATCGAAACGAGTCATGTCCTGCTCTTGCAGGAAGAAGGCGGCGTGGCTTTCGCGTTCGGCGAAAATCGCGACGAGCACATTGGCACCCGTGACTTCCTCGCGACCCGAGGACTGCACGTGCACCACGGCCCGATGAATAACTCGCTGCACGCCGGTGGTCGGCGTTGCCTCCGACACGCCATCGACCTCCAGCGAACCGAACTCGGTGTCGATATAGTCGGTCAGCCGCTGGCGCAGCGCTGTGATGTCCACCGCACAGGCCTTCAGGACGCCTTGTGCATCGCGGTCATCGATTAGAGCCAGCAGCAAATGCTCAAGCGTCGCGTACTCCTGGTTTCGCTCATTGGCAAACTCCAGAGCACGATGCAGTGTTTTTTCGAGACCTTGCGAGAATGAAGGCACGATAGGTTACTCTTTCTCCATAGTGCACTGTAGAGGATGGCCGTGCTGGCGCGAGAAGTCTATGACCTGGGTCACTTTTGTTTCGGCGACCTCGTAGGTATAGACGCCACACACGCCGACACCCTTCTGATGGACTTGTAACATAATCCTCGTGGCATCTTCGCGGCCTTTGTTAAAGTACTTCTCAAGAACGTGGACCACGAATTCCATCGGCGTGTAGTCGTCGTTCAGGAGCAAAACTTTATAGAGGCTGGGCTTCTTCGTCTTCGGGCGGGTCTTGGTAACAACGCCGGTCCGTTGATCGGTCTTGTCGTCACGATCCGAATCATCGTCAGACGCCATGGCCCATAACTTCGACGCTCCAATCATTTGTTCGTGCTCACCCATTCAGTCCTGCTCGGCATCGATGAGACTCGACCCGAACCCGCTGACTCTCTTCCTATAGTGTTA
>JBPCWB010000329.1:0-3775 GCA_051009955.1 Hyphomicrobiaceae bacterium
TTCGACCATTAGAACGCTAGGGCGGCCTCCGCCTCGGCGGCTTCCGCCTCGGTCCATTGGCGGACGGGAGTCGGTGCGGCGATGCGGGTGAGAGGCAGGAAGGTGCCTTCGCCCGGTTCGTCAAGCACCACTGATCCGGCGGGCGAGGTCACCTCGATTGCGCCTTCGGTGATCTGGAAGCCGTAATGCGGCTGGCCGGCCGGCATGCCCACGGTCAGTTCGCCACCGAGGAACACAGTGCCGCGGATGCCGATGGTCGCCACCGGTGTTTTGAAAGCGACGTTGCGCGGCACTAGCTTGCCAATTTGGCCGGTGACAAAGCGAAACACACCACGCACGATGGCTAGCGCCTGGCGAGACTTGCCGTTGGGTGCATAGACGAAATGGTCGATGGTGATACGTGCGTTCTCGCCCAATGTCAGCTTCGACTGGTCGTCGAAACGGATTTGTAGCCGGGCGGCTGGACCGGTGCGGATCTCATCACCTACAAAAACACGACCGCCCTGCGCCAGATCGCTGGTGCCGCCGGCTCCACTGCGGCTGGCCGTGCCCTTTTGGCGCTCGACCTGGCCGGCCGTCTGCTGGGCCTGCGCCGGCGGGCCGCACAACAGTCCAACGAACAGCAGGACCACGAGGATGCCGAAGCGATGTTCCATGCGAGGTTTCCCATTTGGTGCACATTCGGGAGAATATTGTGTGCCGGTCGCAGCGAAAGCGCAACCAGCGTTTCGTCAATGTCGGACGCCCTAACCAACGCCCGGCCGAGGACTGGTTTGGGTTACAAGCCTGAGTCGTCCGACACGATGCGGGCCTGTCGAACCATGTCCGCCGAACCTCCGCTCTCGAACATGTTGCCCATTTGCCAATGCGTGTCGTTGCTGCCTCAGAGGCCTTGGCTGGAAGATCAACAAGTAGAATAGCGATGCGTCTGACCAAAGGCGCCTTCATGGTCCACAAATGAGGGCAGTGACTGCGATACGTCGCTTCATCACCGCACAGGCTATGGTCTATGAACTGCACAAGAAAGGCTGGCGCTTCAACAGTCTTCGTCACCAGGCCGCTCACTCGTTCGGCGCCAGGATGAGAATGACGGCACTTGAAGAGAATTGGCACGCCAATCGCCTGGCAAGTCGCGAATTCACCAACACTTGGCTGCATATCGACGTACCCGACGAACTGGCTCGGATCGCATGGGCGCCAACGCGATCGCCACACATTGATGTCGAGTTCCACTGGTTCAGAATTCGCTGAACGCGCCGGACCGCGATGAACACGGTTATGAGTTGTGTGCGCCTGTCAATGTCCCTTACTCTTTGAGGTCACAATGAGCGTTGCCTGACCTTGAAGCCCGAACTCGCAGGGAGGGTCGACCGCCATGACCGGAGAGAAATCGCAGCGCAGCAAGCGACCGCGCAAGTTACTGGCCGGCCTTTCAGCCGCGTTGGTTTTGTCAGAGAGCCTCGGCGCCAGCTATGCGTGGGCGTGCCGCGAGAACGCGATGATCGTCTTTGATGCGTCCGGTTCGATGGCTCGCCGCGACGACGGGCGCTCCAGAATTACGATCGCTCGGCAAGCCGCGGCCGATGTCCTGCCGAGCGTCACCAAGACCCGACCGACCGGCCTCGTCACCTACGGCGGACTCGCAGGGCCTGCATGTAGCGACGTCATCGTGAGGGTCGAACCCCAAGCGGGCAGCGGCAGGCGGATCATTGCTGAGCTGGATCAAATACAACCGCTTGGTCCAACGGCTCTGACGGCCGGCGTGCGCACTGCCGCCAATATCCTGCTGCAACGCGGTGCCGCGGGGATCGTTGTTCTGATTACCGATGGTCTCGAAAACTGCGGCGGTCGAGCTTGCGAATTGGCTCGCCAGTTGCAGGATCACGGCGACATGATACGCGTCCACGTCATTAGCTTCTTTCTCGACAGCACGAGAACGAACACTCTGAAATGTTTGACCGGGGCAACCAATGGCACCTACGTGTTCACCAATTCGTTGGAAAGCCTGCGCGATGCACTGCGCAAGTTGCTGGGTTGCCTCCGAATATCACAATTGGGCAGGGTCTTGCCGTGGAAGTCCGAAGGAAGCCCATACTCAGAAACAGGGGCCAACTCTCTTGGTCATCGATTTGGCTGAGCGCCCAATGTCATCATGTTAGGCCAGCGCTTAGTGGGTGCACGTTTGTCGTGGATTGCTTTGTCTGGCCGATCGTGACCCGGTTCAAACGTATCGCCTTCGCGACTCCCCTCGCCAGCAATTTGAGGCGAGGCGTCAATACTGGTGAACCAGGTGCCGATAGAATTGAGGTCGGAGTGGGTCTCAGTCGTCCACTCTTTCGTGATCTCCAGCGTCGCCTGCACAGGCTCACCGGTGTCGTTGGTGTGCACGAGAAAAAACACAATCGTACCACCAGCCACGCCTGCAAGGGCGACACATAGGGACAACGCCAAAGACTTGAATAACATTGGATTGGACCAACAAAAAATTAAGTCACGTATCTGCAATAAGAAAATCTACATGGCGAACTTGACAACAATTCGCCGGTTTCGAAAGGGCAGGTCAAGCAATTGCACTGATCTGTGACACCAAAGTGACCAGTGGGCAGAACTTACGACAGAACTTGTGCTCACCATCGATCTTTGGGCGTGACAGTCAGCGCCAGGCTACATGCCAGTCAGATAGTCAACGAAATAAGGCTCTACTGATAACCAACAGGCTCTCACTGCCGTCTGTCACCACGATGGCTCTTGTCGATAGCAGGTCAGTGACAACGGCAGAAAAAATGGCCGCTGTGAGCATGGTTCTTCGGCGATGCATGATCGACACCAACACGCTCAACCATACCCCGCTCGACAAAACCTCTGACGATCCGCAGAGGGAAGGCAATGGGGCATTCTTGCGCCTATATGTGGCAGTCTCAGACCGCCCTCTGTAGTTTGATTTTGCGGTGTTCCGCGCCGGTCCTCAGAAATGTGTTCGCGCAGCGACGGCGCTGAAAGCTGAGGGAGGCTCAATTAGCAGGCCATCGAACTCTGTCGGATAAAGACGTGCGATCGGGCGACGATTAACAGCTTTGATGGCGGCGATAGCGCTGATTGCTGGCGATCGCCCAATACTTGAACATGACGGGCCGGTGTTCAATCCGATTGCATGAGGCCGGCGCCGTGGCCGCGTCCATAAGCCTTTTTGAATTGGCGGATTTGATGCCCATGTAAACACCAAAGGGGATTGTTATGTATGAAAACATAGTCGGCGTGGTTGCCATAGCAGGGCTAATCGCCATTCTCGCGACAACGGTCTATGTCGCCTGGTTTGTCTTCAAGAAATGAATGCTGATCCAGCCAGCAAGCCGGCCAATCAATCTGCCAGCAACTGCGAATGGCAGGGTAGCCGCCTGCTGTTTGCGGTTTGAGTAACTTCGTCAGCGCATCCACGTTATCGAACCGCGCTCAACTCCGATATCAGCCAGCGTGCGGCTATCAAGGTCTTCTGGCTTGGCTGTCGCGGCCTTTGGTTGAGTGGTTGACACCGAAACTGGTGCAATCGAAGCGATCATCAATGTGAGTGCTTCCAGAACTTGAGTGGTGCCATTACCGATTGTCGTCAACAGCGGGCCCATCGTTTTCTCCTACAGCTTTGCATCCGCTCTGTCATGAGGCACCAAACCTCATTAGCGGGAGGCTATGTCGCCGGGCCGCCGCATACTGTGACGCAGTTAACAGTTGATGCATCTTTTTGCGATCGAAGTCCCGCATCTGGGCTCGCTTCGAGAGC
>JBPCWB010000330.1:0-10179 GCA_051009955.1 Hyphomicrobiaceae bacterium
GGATAGGGTGCAATCGACGAATGATTGCTCTGTTTCGATGAAATCACCGAGGTCACGTGCGCTATATATCGACGAGGGGGGAAGCCCCGGTATTGGGATTTGAGGACGTCCTGCTGACCGGCCTGGCCAGTGACGGTGGACTATATATTCCGGACGTCTGGCCCTCCTTGACACCCGCACAGATCGCGGATTTCGCCGGTCGCCCGTACGATGAGATCGCGGTTGAGGTGGTTTGGCCGTTTACGGACGGGATCATCCCGCGAGCGGATTTCGAGCGCATGGCGAAGGAAGCCTATGCAACCTTTGGGCATCCAGCCGTCACACCTTTGGTCCAGATTGGTGAAAACCGGTGGATACTTGAGTTGTTCCGCGGGCCGACACTCGCGTTCAAAGACGTTGCCATGCAGTTGCTGGCTCGGATGATGGATCACGTTCTCGCCAAACGCGGAGCACGCGTGACGATCGTCGGGGCGACTTCCGGAGATACCGGTGGCGCCGCTGTGGAGGCATTTCGTGGCCGCGAACGGGCGGACATTTTCATACTCTACCCGGCCGGTCGTGTCTCGGATGTTCAGCGCCGCATGATGACGACGCCGCAGGATGCCAATATTCACGCGTTGGAGATCGATGGGACGTTTGATGATTGCCAGGCTTTGGTCAAAGCCATGTTCGCAGATCAGGTTTTTCGCGACGATGTCCAGCTGTCGGGCGTGAATTCGATCAACTGGGCCCGTATCGCTCCTCAAATCGCCTACTACTTTTGTGCTGCTGCGCAGCTTGGCGCGCCATATCGACCAGTCTCATTTTCCGTGCCGACGGGCAATTTCGGGGACATCTTCGCTGGTTATGCTGCCAAAAGGATGGGCCTCGCCGTGGAGCGGTTGGTGGTCGCCTCCAACAGCAACGACATTCTGCCCCGCACGATCGCGAGTGGCGTTTACGAAAAGCGCCCGGTCCAAGCCACGATGTCACCCTCGATGGATATTCAGGTCTCGTCCAATTTTGAGCGGTTCTTATTCGAGTTGCAGGGCCGAGACGCAGGTTTAGTGCGTTCCCAGATGAATTCATTGCCTCAATCTGGCCGGTTTGAGGTATCGGGAGGTTCCGCCGCGCTGTCGAAGCATCTGCGGGCGCATGCCGCCACGGAAGACGACGTGGCGACCTGTATACGAGCGACCCTCAAGACGACCGGATACCTTGTTGAGCCCCATACGGCCTGCGGTTTGATCGCGGCCGACAGCACGCTGGGTGACCGCCGCGCCGCCGAAATCGTCCTCGCCACCGCTCACTCTGCGAAATTCCCCGAAGCAATGACAAATATCATTGGCCGATCGGTTGAATTGCCGGAACATTTAAGATCGGTAATGTCGGCTCCGGAGAGAGCAGTCTCGCTCAACAATGATCTGAGAGCCGTTCAGGGCGTCATTCGTGACCGTTCGCGAGCTCTGAGTGAGGTCGGTTCATGACAGTTCAACTGACGACATTGGACAGCGGCCTGCGCATCGTGACGCAAACGATGCCGCATTTGCGGTCTGTTTCGCTTGGCGCGTGGGTCGGCGTTGGCGCACGAGACGAGGCATCACACGAGCACGGGATTTGCCATCTTCTGGAACACATGGCGTTCAAGGGGACGAGCACCCGCTCGGCCCGCCAAATTGCGGAAGAGGTCGAGGAGGTTGGTGGCGACATGAATGCCGCCACGGGTCTCGAAATGACCGCATATTATGTACGCGTACTGGAGGAGCACACGGCGCTGGGCTTGGAAATCCTCGCGGACATTCTGCAGAACTCGGTGTTCGATCCAAGCGAGCTGGCGCTGGAGAAAGAGGTCATTCTCCAGGAGATCGCAGGCATTGACGATGTTCCCGACGAAATCGCCTATGATCTGGCGCTTTGCGCCGCTTATTCCGGACAAAGCCTCGGCCGGTCGGTCATTGGCACCAAACAGAGCGTCAAAGCGATCGATGCGGATGCGCTGAGGATGCATTTGGCAACCCGCTACGCGGCCGGCGATATGGTGATTGCTGCTGCCGGAGCGGTTGATCATGAGACATTCGTTCGCCACGTTCGAGCCCTATTTTCGGGACTGAATGCAGAGTCGCGCTCGGCTTCGACGCCGGCGTCTTTCGTTGGAGGTGTGCGCTCATCGCCTAAAAAGTTCGAACAATGTCATTTGGTTGTCGGTTTCCCCGCTCCGTCTTACCGTGACGACGGCTTCATGGAGTCCCAGGTCTTTTCCGGATTGCTGGGCGGTGGAATGTCGTCGCGCTTATTTCAGGAGGCACGGGAAAACCGCGGATTGTGTTACGCGATCTATTCGTCCGCCTGGGGCTTGCGGGATGGTGGAATGTTCGGCATTCACGCCGCAACGGGCAAAGCCATGGTCAAGGATCTTGCCCAGGTCGTCGCAGAAGAGTTGCGGAAATGCGCTGCCGGTGACATCAACGATCGCGAAGTCGCGCGGGCAAAGGCCCAGCTTCGCGCCGGTCTTCTGATGAGCCTCGAGAGTTCGTCGGCGCGCGCGGAACAAATGGCGAGGCAATTGTTGGCGGTCGGGCGACTGATCGAACTGGATGAGTTGCTGGGCCGCATCGAAGCGGTCACGAAGGAAGGAATGGCGCGATTTGCGTCGCGACTTACAACTATTGCCCAGCCGGCAATCGTCGTCGTCGGTGCGGGCAGATCGTCACAACGGCTGGCCGATGACACGCATCGGTTGTTTGCTGCCTGAAGGAGAGTGCAGGCGATGGCATTCCTGAGATCAGCCTTGTCGACAGACGCATGGCCGGTCATACGCGGTGACGGCCTCACGCTAAGGGTGCCGATTGCGCAGGACTATGGCCAGTGGGCGGAACTGAGGGCTGCCAGCCGCGAGCACCTGCGTCCATGGGAGCCGGAATGGGCCCGCGACGAACTCAGCCGCGCAGCGTTTCGCCGGCGGTTGCGGTTCTATCAAAAGGACATTCGCGAAGAACTGGGGTTCGCATTCTTCATTTTCCGCAATGATGACGACGCTCTGGTCGGCGGGTTGACGCTGTCGAACATCCGGCGCGGCGTAACGCAGGCCGTTTCGATTGGCTATTGGACCGGCTTGCACTTCGTTGGTCATGGCTACATGACACAGGCGGTTCACATGGCGGCGGGCTTTGCCTTTAATAGCTTGCGGCTGCATCGCATTGAAGCCGCATGTCTGCCCAATAACTTGGCATCCATCGCCGTTCTGGAGCGGAACGGATTTCGGCGCGAGGGGATTGCGCGAAGCTATCTCAAGATCGATGGACACTGGCAGGACCACGTGTTGTACGCATTGTTGAGTGATGACCCGACCGGAGGAGTATCTTATCAGAGATGATACGCTTTCCGGTCATAACGGTTTTCGGATTGATCCTCTTCGGATTGCTGGCAGGGCTGCGCCCTGACCTGTCGAGAGCCCAAACGCTTGAACCAATCTTGTTGTCAAGCGGGGCAGAGCGCGTCCACGTGACGCCGAAGGCGTTGTCAATCGATGGCCAGGGTGACAGCGTCCGGGTCAATACCGCCGAAGATGCCGACGGTGTCCAACGGCTGATGTCGGTGCGCGCGCAGGAGCGAAGCAGCAATCCGAATTGGCTTGTGTTTGCGTTGCGCAATGACACCGAACGCACGGTGACGCGCTGGCTTACGGCCGAACGCTACGACGCCATCGGCTCTGGCGTAATCTGGCCGGACCTGGACTCTCGGCGATTGCGCGCCGTGACCCCGTCCGTTGGATTCGTGCCGCAGAAAGTTGAGAACCAGCGCGCCGATATCTTTCAGATCACGATCGAGCCTGGTCAGACTGTCACGTACGTTACCGAACTGGCAACGGACAGAATTACACCGGTCTATATCTGGAAGCCGCTCGCCTACGAGTTGAACGTGCGGGATCGCCGCTTGTTCAACGGGATCATGCTCGGGATCACCGGTCTGCTCGGTGTTTTCCTAACGGCGATTTTCGCGGCGAACCACAAGGCAATTTTCCCAAGCGCCGCGCTGGTGGCCTGGTGCGTGCTGGCGTATCTTTGCGTGGACTTTGGCTTCTGGCACAAGCTTCTGCAGTTGAATGCCGAAGACAATGCTGTCTACAGAGCTGCAACGGAAGCGGCTATGACGGCCAGTCTGGCCATCTTCCTTTATACTTTCCTGCGCCTGGGCTCCTGGCACGGGTTTGTGCGCATGCTTGCGATGGTGTGGATCGTCACCGCGTTGTCGCTGATTTTCGTTGCGGTAATTGATCCGCGTCTTGCCGCGACCTTCGCCCGGTTGTCTTTTGGCGCAATCGGTGTTGTCGGGGCATTGCTCACGTTATTCCTTGCCGTGCGCGGCCAGGATCGCGCCCTTTCGCTGATCCCGACGTGGATTCTTTTCCTTGTCTGGCTGTTTGGCGCGGCGACAGCCCTGGCTGGTCAGCTGAGCGGCGATTTGGTGATCTCGAGTCTTGTCGCTGGTCTGACACTCATCGTCGTGCTGCTCGGCTTCACGGTGACCCAGTTTGCTTTCGGTGCCATGGAATCCGTCTATGGCACGACACCCAACGAGCAGAATCTGCGATCATTGGCGATTGACGGCGCCGGCGCGGCTGTCTGGGAATGGCATGTACGCCGCGACGAGGTGCGCGTCAGTCCGATTATCGAGTCGATGCTCGGCCTCAATCCCGGTGAGCTGTCCGCGAAGGTTGAAGACTTCCTAAGATATTTCCACCCAGCTGATCAGGAGCGGTTCAAGGTTTTACTGTGGTCCGTCCGCGAGCGCGGCGGTGGTTACATCCATACCGATTTCCGCTTGCGCCACACCGACAATTCTTATCGCTGGTTCGATCTCGATGCGGCGAGCGCTCCCAGTGCCGACCGCCGGACTCTGCGATGCGTGGGATTGCTGCGCGATGTGACCGATGCCAAACGAGCGCAGTCGCGTCTGATGCAGGACGCGGTGCACGACGGATTGACGAGCCTGCCGAACCGGGAGCTGTTCCTCGATCGATTGAGTATGGCAATCAAGCGCGTGGCGAGCCACGCCGATGAGCGCCCGCAAGTCATCTTCATCGATATCGACAAGTTCAAGAGCGTCAACTCGAGCTATGGCCTGATCGTCGGCGACAGCTTGTTGCTGACAGTCGCCAAGCGGCTGCAGCGATACCTCGGCCCACAGGATACCTTGGCCCGGGTCGGTGGTGACCAATTCGCGGTTCTGTTGAGTTCGAACTACGACCCGGGCGGTCTTGCACAATTAGCAGAGCGCCTGCGCCGGTCCATCCGTTCACCAATCCGCATTGCCGGTCAGGATATCATTCTGACGGGTGCCATTGGGATCGCTGTCTATGACGGCCAGCCCGGACCCGACGCGCAGGATAATGATCTGCTCAAGGAAGCTGAGATCGCGATGTATCGCGCCAAACGCAAGGGCGCGGACCAGATCGAGTTATTCCATCCGGACATGCGCCATGAACGCGACAATCGCGTGGCCATCGAGAGCGATCTGCGCCAGGCGCTGGAGCGCCGGCAGCTCAAAGTTCTGTTCCAACCGATCATTTATCTGCAGCGCGAGGAGTTGGCCGGCTTCGAGGCCCTGGTGCGTTGGGAACATCCCCGACTCGGCCTGCTCAATCCGAGTGAGTTCATTCCGGTTGCCGAGGAAAGCGATCTGATCGTCAAGCTCGGGACATATGTTCTGATGCGCTCGGTCGAGCAGGCGGCAAAGTGGCAGAAGGAATTGCCGCGCTCAGAGCATCCCTTGTTCGTCAGCGTGAATGTGTCGAGCAAGCAATTGTTCCGGCAGGATCTCATTCAGGAGATCAGGCATATCATCGGTCGTGCGATCGTTCCGGATGGTGTGCTGAGGCTTGAGATTACCGAAACGCTCGTGATGGAGAACCCGGAACAGGCGACGGAGATGCTGGAGTCGCTCAGGTCCGCAGGCGCGCGTTTGGCTTTGGACGACTTCGGGAGTGGTTACTCGTCTCTCACCTACTTGCAACGGTTCCCATTCGACACAATCAAGATCGATCGCGATCTCATCCAAGCCCAGGACGATGACAGCCAGGGCTCGGCGATCGTCCGTTCCATTGTTGCGCTGTCACATGAGCTTGGAAAGAGGGTTGTCGCCGAGGGCGTGGAAAGCGCTGCCGACGTTAGCTTCTTACGGGCGATCGGGTGCGAGTATGCACAAGGCTTCTACTACGGCGAGCCAATGACGGACCGCGAGGTCGCCGATCTGCTGCGCGTCGTGCGCAAGTCGGAACGCAAGGTGCAGCGTCGCGGTTTCTTCCGCACGACAACGAAGGGTCCGCCTGACGCACAAGAGCCGCTGACCGGCGAGCCTGTCGATCAGCCCGTACCGCCCAACGCCATGGCGACCATGGGAGGAGGGGCAGCAAAAGGTGCATTGCTGCCGCCGGGACAGCCGCCGAACGCTGGTCCTGCGAACGGTCTTCATCCGCCGCCGAACCAGGCGGACAAGACCTCTCCCCAATTCCGTTCTGCCGGTATGCGTACGCGGAAACGCAGCGAGCCGCCGCGCACGACCGAACCGGCAAATAAGGAGCGATCGCTCCAGGATCCCGTTCAGGTTGCAACGAACGGCAAGCGCGACCTAGTGCCGAGAGCACCTGGACCCGGCGACAGCCGAAAAGGCGCGCGACTTGGGGTAGGCGCGCCGGTTGCAACGAATGCCGGACCACGTTCCAAGGACGACGGCCGGTCCCGCCCCGCGAACGGCAAGCCGCCGAGAGTTGATCCGCCGCCGCCACAGGTTTCCGCCAAGCTTCCTGCGAAGAACGGGCCGGTTGCATTGCCGCCTCCGCTGCCACTCCAAAAAGCGAACGGGCAAGGGGCGACCAAGAGCGCGCCACCTCATCTGCCGCCGGCGCTACCGGGCGCAGACCAGTCCGCCGCGCCGACTGGCAAGCGCCAAGAGCCAAAGCGTACGCGCAAGCGGCCCTCTGCGGATCTCCCCGATCTTTCAAACCTACCGCCGGGCATTGCATCGAGCTTGGCAAAACTCGCTGGAACGGCGGATGATGACGATGGTGCCGAGAAGTAGATGATCGGTCCGGACGGCTTGGCAGAGCCCCGCAGAGATAGCTGATCAGCCCGTCCAGTTTGCTATTGACTGCATACTTTGGCGAAGCACTGCCGCAGCCGGGGTTTGTCAGGCGTGGCCAGCGTCGCTGACGAGATGAGACGGGTTGACGCCGAGTTTGGACAAGGCCCGCTCGTACTTCGTATCCAGGTCTGAGTCGAAGACAAGCTCTGGATCTGCGTTGCAGTGCAACCAGCCATTGTGACTGAATTCGCTTTCGAGCTGGCCCGGCCCCCAGCCAGAATAGCCGAGAGCGAGAAGTGCCTCCTTTGGACCAAGTCCGGCCGACATCGCGCGCAGGATGTCCAATGTCGACGTGAGGCAAATATCCTGTTCCACACGGACGGTGGACGACGAGACAAAGTAGTCGGGAGTATGCAGGACGAAGCCGCGGCTGGTCTCCACGGGACCGCCGACGTGAACGGCGCGACAGTGCAGGTCCTGCGACGTCTGCATTTGCGGCTCGTCGTCGATAATATCGAGCTGCTGTAAAAGATCGGAGAAGCGGATGCCGTCCGCCCTTTGGTTGATGATCAGCCCCATTGCGCCTTCTTGCGAATGAGCGCACATCAAAACCACCGAACGCGCGAAACATCCTTCCGAGATTGTCGGCATCGCAATGAGAAGCTTGCCCTCGAAACTCTCATGGTCGCTATCAGCGTGATGTTGTGACGACGTGCTCATAGCTCTAGAGTAACTACACCGTGATGCAGATGTGAAGCTGCAAAAATGGTGATGTCTCTTAATTTTGCTATCAAGGCGGCCAACGGTTAGCCCCCGAGTAGCAATTGTCGGTTAGCCTTGGCTGCGATGACATCGGGCCGATAAAGCTGCCTTTGGAGATGAAATTGAGCTATCATCGATTATGCATGGTTTGTGCATTCGCCCTGCTTGCAGGTGCCGGATCGGCAGTTGCCGGCGATGCATCAAGCTCTTGGGCTGTCGGCCATAAGTCGAAAGCGAGATTGATCGTCGGCACTCTGCCTGGGCGATCAGGTTCTGTGGAGCTTTATGCCGGCTTGGAAGTCGTCATGGAGCCCGACTGGAAGACCTACTGGAGGTCGCCAGGTGATGCCGGCGGCGTGCCACCCTACTTTGATTGGTCGAAGTCCCGCAATGTGAAGGCAACATCGGTGATGTTCCCGGCGCCGCATCGCTTTTCCGATCCGGCAGGTGACGCGATCGGTTACAAGGATCGCGTCGTGTTTCCGGTACGCATTGACCCGGGCAGTGGGCAGGACGTCAACTTGGCGGTCCGGTTTGAGTATGGCGTATGTCGCGAGATTTGTATTCCCGCACAAGCGAAGCTGGCACTCACGGTCCGACCGAAGGATGTCAGAGTGATGCCGCCGCAATTGCTCTCGGCCATAGAGAACGTGCCGGCTGCGCCTGACTTGAAGCGCCCTGATCTGCCGAGACTGCTTGACGTCAGGGCGACACTGTCCGGTAAGACACCGTCACTCGTCTTTGATGTCCGATACCCGAACGGGGCAAAGGACGCAGACCTGTTCGTCGAGGCCGGTTCGGACGTGTACCTGCCGATGACGCACAAGACCGTTTCGGTCGATAGCAACACAGTGCGCTATAAGATCAGTCTTTCCGATGGCGTCGACGTAAAGCCATTGCGTGGCCGTGAATTGCGCCTGACCATGATTGGTGCCGCCGGCGCCGCAGAGACCCTCCACAAACTGCCGTAAACTGCTGACGGGCAACGCCGGTCCGCGTTTGCTGGTTCTGGCCTTCCGTCAGCCGAGGTTGCGCAAAACGCAAATGTCAGTGCGCGCTTAGTTGAATGGCCCGTTCGAGCGGGACCGGCGCGTCATCGAGAAGGGCGTCGACCTTTTCGTCGTCCGATGTTCCAGCCGAGAGCGGGTCGCGGGGTGAGAGGCGATGGTCGACGACCATGCGTGACAGGATGAGCCGCCGAGCGTCGCCGCCGCGGCCGCCCAACTCGGCGCCTTCACAAGCGAGCAAGACCGCGCTTGTCGCATTGTAAAGAGCATCGGAAGCCTGGCGGCAAAGCGGCTCATTGCCAGTTGCGGCCACCTCTTCGGCAAACCCGAACGCACGTTCGACCGTGCTTGCCAACTGGCCCTGGTACTGGCCCGGAAGTTCAGACGTGCCGTCAAGCTTGTCGAGCAGTTCGGCTGACAAATCCTTGTGAGCTCCTACTTTGGCAACAGCCCGTGTGACAATATCGAGGGCGTTGATATTCGACGTGCCTTCCCACAGGACACCGAGATGGGCGTCGCGCACCAGGCGAGCGTTGACCCAATCCTCGATGTAACCGTTGCCACCGCGGACTTCCATGGCGCCCGTGGCCACCTCGATATTGTCGCGGGCGGTTCGAAACTTGATCAACGGCGTCAGTATGCGGACCAGCTTTTCAGCACCATCATCCCCCTGTTCCGCATGATGCAGCTGCATGGCCGTAAACATTACGAAGGATAACGCCTGTTCAGTCGGCACCATGAGTTTCATGAGTTGCCGGCGGAGCAGCGGTTTGTTTTTGATATGGTCTCCGAATGCGATGCGGTCTCCAGCAACCATCATGGCCTCGTTGAGGCAGCGGCGCATCATGCCCGCCGCCCGCACACCATGTGACAGGCGAGACATGTTCACCTGATCCATCATTTGTTTGAGACCGTTGTTGCGGCCGGGACCAACATCACCCAGCGGATAAGCAACGGCGCCGTTGAAGATGATCTCTCCGGATGCCATCGACTTGGTGCCAAGTTTCGGCTTGAGTCTTACGATGCGGTAGGCGTTGCGCGATCCGTCGTCGAGCTGGCGCGGCAGGGCGAATAGGCCGAGCCCGGCTGTGCCATCGGCCGCGCCATCGGGGCGAGCCAACAGGAGCGCGACATCGCCATCGGCGCAGGAGCAGAACCATTTTTCACCGTAAAGGCGCCATTGACCATCCTCAAAGCGCGCTTCCAATTCGATGTTGCCGACGTCGGAACCGCCGGTCTTCTCCGTCATGAATTGCGCGCTCTTAAGGATTTTGTTCATATCCTGGCTCCGCATACCAGGTAGAAAACGCTGTTTCGTCGCCTCGTCGCCGTAGCGTTCAATCAGGAGGGA
>JBPCWB010000331.1:0-21870 GCA_051009955.1 Hyphomicrobiaceae bacterium
CGCGACCGGTGAACCGCTGACGCACGAGTAGGTAGGCCGTTAACAACCCGACACCGGCGGTGAGCGGTGCCGATATCGCGGCGATCTGAACGGTCGTCCAGAACGAATCCCAGGCCGACCCCGACCAGTGAATGCCGAATTCATTGAAGCTCACCGAAAACGCCGTCACGTAATGCTTGAACGTGAGATTGTGTTTCAGTCCCCAGACTTCGACGAAACTTCCCAGTACGATCATCACGTAGATGACGATGGTAAAGAATGTCCAGATCAGCGCGGTCGTGAACACCGGAACCGACAACCAGTACGGCAGGGGCGGATGCACGCCGCTATCGCCTTTGCCCGAAACGGTCATGTAGGACTTCTTGCCCAGCCAGCGGCGCTGAACGTAGAAGGCGCCCAACGTGAAACTCAGAAGAACGATGGCCAGCACGGCCGCGCGGCCCTGATCGTTCTGCGCGCCGACAATGGCGAAAAAGATCTCCGTCGAAAGGACATTGAAGTTACCGCCGAGGACGAGCGGATTGCCGAAATCGGCCATGCTCTCGATGAAGCCCAGCAGAAAGGCATTGGCCAGACCCGGGCGCATCAACGGCAACGACACGGTTGTGAAAACCTGCCAATGGTTCGCGCGCATCGTCTGCGCTGCCTCTTCCATCGACGGACTGACACCTTCGACGACGCCGATCAAAACGAGAAATGCAATGGGCGTGAAGGCCAGCAGTTGCGCGATCAAGATGCCGGGCAGACCGTAGATCCAGCGGGTCGGTGCCACGCCGAATTGATCGGCAACAAATTGGGTCACGGTTCCCGACAATCCGAAGAGCAAGATGATCGCCAGCCCAATGACAAAGGGCGGCGTAATGATCGGCAAAACGGTGAGCGCGCGAAAAACTTTCTGAAACGGCATGCGCGTGCGCGTCACCAGCAGCGCAAAGACCAGGCCAAGGGCAGTTGTCAGCGCCCCAACCAACACGGCCAAGAGCAGCGAATTCCATGCAACTCCGCAATTCAGGTTGGCCGTCAAACATCCGAGACCCCAGATTTTGCGGTCAGCAAGCTTGCTCAGGAAGACGCCCAGCGAGTAGACGCCGTCGTTATCCCGCAACGCGCTGATCAGGACCTGGCTGACGGGAAAGAAAATGAACGCCAACACGACTGACAGCACAAGGCCGATCGAGCCGACAACAAACACGTCTCCATTGACGAAGCCGCGCGCTGCCAATCCGCGGGTCAACGTGAACAGGAAGCAGGCCGCAACCATCAGGGCACCGTAGCCCATTCCGAATTGGCGGTCGCCAAGTGGTCCGAACCAGGCCTCAAGCCACGGCCACTGCCACCCCTGAATGCCTATGGCAAAGCCCTGCAAAACAAGATAGAGCAGGCCGCCGCCGCCCGCGATCTCCAGCAGCGCAGGAAAGCGCGGGTCCGTTCGCGGCAGACGCGCCGTTAGCAGTGGCAACAGGAGAAACAGAATAATCGGCCATAGCCAGGGCTTAAGAAATTGGCCGACAAGAAACAAAGCGGGGGCGTAGTCAGGCTCGAACGGATACCCCTCGACGAGCCATGCAAAGCCCCAGAAGCCATCTTCCAACGTATACCAGGGTAGCAGGCAGAAACCTGCTACCCCGACAGCCGTCCAAAATGCGATGGAACGGTCTAGTTGTAACACAATGGTGCGCCCGACGTTCTACCTCGGCAACGCTGAGACGTCGTCGTCCCACTTCTTGAGAAGCCGCCGGCGCTCATTCGAGGAACCGTACTTCTTGAAGTCGTAGTCGATCAGCTTGATGCTGGAGAGGTCTGGCGCCTTCGGTGACGTCTTTGCGCCCTTGTTCGACGGCACCTGGAATGCTTTGACGTTGAGTGCCTGTGACTGCACATCGGCTCCCAAAGCCCAATCATAGAACTTCTTGGCGTTCTCGAGATTGCGCGCGCCTTTGATGATGCTCATTGAGCCAATCTCGTAGCCGGTTCCTTCGCAAGGCGCGACGGGCTTGATAGGAAAGCCCGCCACGGCTTGCTTGACCGCATCGTGGAGGAAGACGATGCCGATCGTGTTTTCGCCGCGCGCCGCTGCCTTGATCGGGGCGGAACCGGATTTTGTGTATTGGTTGATGTTCTTGTGCAGGCTCTTCATGAACTCGAAGCCTTTGTCCTCACCAAACAATTGAACCATTGTAGCGAGGGTTGTATAGGCGGTGCCCGAAGAATTCGGGTTGGCCATCTGCACGTGGCCTTTGTAAGCCGGCTTGAGCAAGTCGTTCCAGCATTTCGGAACTGGCAGGTTGTTGGCCTTGAGTACCTTTTCATTGTAGCCGTAGCCAAGCGCACCGGAATAGATCCCGATGGTCCGGTCCTGGGCTGCGGATGCCTGGTTCAGCGCCCATTGGTGCAGCTTGCCCCGCATATTGCTCTTATAGGCGACGGTCAGGCCTTCTTCAGCGGCCTGCAAGTGTGGGTCGCCCGTACCGCCCCACCAGACATCGCCTCTCGGATTGCTGGCTTCCGCCTTGACCTGGGCAAATGTTTCTCCGGAACTCTTGCGGGTCATATTGACTTTGATACCAGTCGCTTTTTCAAAGCCGCGCGCCATCAGCTGACACCAGTCCTCCTGCGCGCTGCAATAGTAAGTGAGTTTGCCGGCGGCCTGGACAGACGCGCTCGACAAAACGCTGGCGACCAGTGCGACGCCTACTGACTTCGACCAAACTGACATTGCATTCCTCCTACTGCTACGAGTTGTTGAGTGTTCGTTGTGATCTGCGTCCGGGATTCGTTCTTAATCGCGTTCCCGTTGCACTCGTAATTCTGCACTACCTCTGTATGACCGGCCCTGTATGGCCGGATAGCCAATGCGCCGACCGACATTGTATCCCAGCGTCCGCCCCGCTCGCGAACACGCATTCAACGTAAGCGGCAAAGGAAACGGCGCGTCTCAATCCAGTCGGATGTTAGAACCGTCGCGCGTTACATTTGCCATTCGCCTGAACTCGTAGCGATCCTCTCCCGTCCCGCTCCGCCACATTGTAGTCACCCAGCACGTGCTCCGACAGCCCGCGCCGATACCGCAAATGGAAGAAATCGCTCATGCCTATGGTAGATTACAAACAAATTGAGCGAATGATCAAGGATATTGCTGAAGCCAGACCGCGTCCTGATTTCAGCTGCAGAGACTTGTCAGACGGAGGCACGCGGCAGCCTGGGGCCCTGGCGCCGCGCTGTTCGTCACCCCCTCGACGTTCCACACACAGGCGTCGGCCAAAGGCGACGGCATCTATTTTGCAATGACTTCGCCACTGCCGCGACGGCTCCTTTGGCACTGACGGCGTCGGAAGCTTGATTGATGGAGATCAATGTTCGTCGATCCGGATTCGTCGATGCATCAATTGCCTCCTCGCCCGTTCGAGACGGCACAACCAACACCTTGAGGTGTGCGATGAACATCCTCATTGCTTATGGCTCCATCGAAGGCCAGACACATAAGATTGCCAAAGCATGCGAGGAGCGGCTTGCGGCGAGTGGTCATTCAGTCGAGCTGCGAGAGGCCGCACGAGAGGCCGGCACTATCGCAATGGACGCTTTCGATGCTTGTTTGATTGCGGCTCCAGTCCATCAGCAGCGCCACCCGGACGACGTCATCAATTTTGTGCTGGCGCACGCGGCGGCTCTCGAAGCGACACGCTGCGCATTTATTTCGGTCAGCCTGTCTGCCGCATTCCCGGAAGGCCGCGAAGAAGCGGAATCGTACATTCAGCGTTTTTTGGACCGCACTGGATTGCAGCCGATCAGCACACACACGGCCGCGGGCGCCATTCGCTATCGCGAGTATGACTTCTTCCAGGAGCAGATCCTCCGACACGTGGTGCTCAAGAACCGCGCACCGGACGAGATTTCGGGCGACCATGAATTTACGGACTGGCAGGCACTCAACGATTTTGTCGATGCATTCGCGAAGGCTGCCGAAGAGCAGGTGGCGGCGATGCCCGGCTAGACCCCGCTCAACCGGAAGCAGAGATTGTGGTTGCCACTCGCCCCGCCGAACCAAATCCGGCAACAGATGTTAATCCGGCATCAACAGAATTCGTCACGAGCTAAAATCGTCGAAGAGTGGATTGGGCTTCGCAAACAACTGCAAATCATCAATGTTGTGGATGTGAATCTCTGGTCCGCGTACTTCAATCCCATATGGGCCCAACGTGTTGAACGCGCGCGAGAGGTTCTCAGGCGTCATGCCCAACCGTGCGGCCAAGGTCCTCTTTTCAACACGAATGCGGACGACCCCATCGGCTTCCTGACGGTCATGGGCGCGCAGAATCCAGTTGGCGAGACGCTCCGCACCCGATCGCAGTTTTTGGTTCTTGAGATCCTTGACTAGGTTGCGGTAGCACATAGCCAACTCGCTCACGATCGACGTCATGAAAATTCGGTCGTTGTCCATCGCGTGCCGCACGTTCTCCGCCGGAATCATGAGAACGCGTGAGCGTTCCAGCGTACGTGCCGACTGGAGATAGACCTGATCGCGCAGAACCGCCGCGAGTATGAACGTGCCGAGCGGATGCACAAAGCCGATGGTTGTCTCGCGGCCGTTGTGTACAGCGTACATTTCGACGAGCCCATCGACGACCACGTGAAGAAAGTCGGCCGGCTCGTTTTCCTGAATGAGTTCCACGCCTGCGGGAAAGCGCTGCAGAAATGCCGCGGCGACGAGATCCGAAAATGTTTCGTCACTGCACTCGCGGAAGAGCCGAAGCTCGCGAATTTCGGACGCGTCTTCTGCCCTCATTCCGTATCATCCAATGATCGTTTCGGAAGTGAATCGCGGACGATCTTCCCGACTCAATTGATATTTGTCAAGCAACCGTACGAAGCCTGCAAGCTGTCCGCACGGAGTTTGCTGTGGCTCGATGCCAACTCCTTCTGCATTGCATTTATTTTGCTCGCATAACCACCAGACTTTGACCTGGGTCAAGCCGAGGTGGGCAAAGAAGACGGCACGGTCCCTCGCGGCGATTGCTTGTTGAGATCGCCCAAATGCCATGCGAGGGAGACCGGACCATGCAAGACCTTCACGGTGTCAGCAGCAGCGACCAGAACCGCGCGCTTGCCATGAGCACCGTCGCCTTCACCGCCTGCTTTGCGGTGTGGACGATTTTTTCGATCATCGGCATCAGAATCAAACAGGAACTTGGCCTCAACGACACGCAGTTCGGTCTGCTGGTTGCGACCCCGATCCTGACCGGTTCGCTCAGTCGACTTTTCCTGGGCATCTGGACCGACCAGTACGGTGGCCGGATCGTTTACACCATCACGATGGTGTTGGCGGCCATTGCCACGCTTCTGCTCTCCTACGCAACGACCTATCCGATGATGCTGCTCGCCGCCCTTGGTGTCGGCCTGGCGGGCGGCTCATTCGCAGTCGGCATTGCCTACGTCTCGCGCTGGTATCCCAAGAACAAGCAAGGCACGGCGCTCGGCATCTTTGGCGTCGGCAACGTCGGTGCCGCGGTCACCAAGTTCGTCGCCCCATTCGTCATGGTTGCCTATGGCTGGACGACCGTTGCACAGGTCTGGGCCGCTGTGCTCATCATCATGGCAATCGTATTCTGGTTCGTGACCGACGATGATCCGGTGCTGAAAGAACGCCGCCGTACCGGTCAGTCCGTGCGCTCGACGCTGCTCGAACTGGAGCCACTGCAGCGGCTGCAGGTCTGGCGCTTCTCGCTCTACTACTTCTTCGTCTTCGGCGCCTTCGTCGCGCTGGCACTCTGGCTGCCGCGCTATCTCGTCGGCGTCTACGAACTCGACATCAAGACGGCTGGCATGCTCGCGGCCTTCTATTCGGTGCCGGCCAGCATCTTCCGCGCCTATGGCGGCCATCTCTCGGACCGCATCGGCGCACGCAGAGTGATGTATTGGACGTTCGGCATCTCTGCCATCTGCACATTCATGCTGTCCTATCCGACCACAGACTACGTCATTCACGGCATCCGCGGACCAATCACGTTCTCAACCAGCCTTGGATTGATCCCGTTTGTCTTTATCGTCTTTGTCCTCGGCTTCTTCATGAGCCTTGGCAAGGCTGCCGTCTACAAGCACATCCCCGTCTACTATCCCGATCACGTCGGCTCTGTTGGCGGCATCGTCGGTCTGGTTGGCGGCCTCGGCGGTTTCATTCTGCCAATCGCCTTCGGTGTCATGCTCGACGTTACGGGCGTTTGGACGAGCTGTTTCATGCTGCTCTTCGGCGTTGTTGTGATGGCGCTGGTCTGGATGCACTTCTCGATCCTGGCCATGGAGCGCGAGGCCCGCGCGCCGGATTCCGACGCACTGCCGCAACTTCCCGAAATGCAGGAGATCCACCAGCCCGAATTGCACGGCGAACTCGCCGGGGTCATCGAGGACTGGAGGCCCGAAGACAAGGAGTTCTGGGAAACCAAGGGCCGCGCCATCGCCAGTCGAAACCTTTGGATCTCGGTGCCCTGCCTGCTGCTCGCCTTCTCAGTCTGGCTGGTCTGGAGCGTTGTCGTCGCCAAGCTGCCTGCGATAGGCTTTAACTACACAACCGACCAGCTGTTCTGGCTGGCGGCCCTGCCGGGTCTTTCGGGTGCCACGCTACGCATCTTCTACTCCTTCATGGTGCCGATCTTCGGCGGCCGGTTGTGGACCGCGGTAACGACCGCCTCGCTGCTGATCCCCGCCTTCGGTATCGGCTATGCGGTGCAGAATCCGGACACGCCGTACTTCATCTTCCTGGTGATGGCGCTGCTCTGCGGTCTTGGTGGCGGCAACTTCGCCTCCTCGATGTCCAACATCAGCTTCTTCTATCCCAAGGCGGAAAAAGGTAACGCCCTGGCGCTCAATGCCGGTCTCGGCAATGCCGGCGTCAGCGTGATGCAGTTCCTGGTGCCACTTGCCATCACCGCCGGCGTCTTCGGAGCCCTCGGCGGCGAACCTCAAAACGTAACCGACGGCGGCCAGTTATGGCTGCAAAACGCCGGTTTCATTTGGGTCCCGTTCCTCATCGTCGCCACCGCCGCCGCTTGGTTCGGCATGAACGACATCGAGTCAGCTTCCGCCTCATTCCAGGAGCAAGCGGTCATCTTCAGCCGCAAACACAACTGGATCATGTGCTGGCTCTACACCGGTACGTTCGGTTCATTCATCGGTTACTCTGCCGGCTTCCCGCTTCTGATGAAGACCCAGTTTCCGGAGGTCGATGCGCTGCAGTTCGCCTTCCTTGGGCCCCTCGTCGGCGCTCTCTCACGTGCCATGACGGGTTGGGTCTCGGACAAGTATGGCGGCGGGCGCGTCACCTTCTGGACCTTCCTGGCAATGATCGTCGCGGTTGCAGGCGTGCTCTTCTTCCTGTCGATCAAGGCGCAACCGGGCGCGTTCTGGGGCTTCTTTGCCTGCTTCATGGTGCTCTTCTTCGCCACTGGTGTCGGCAACGCGTCCACGTTCCAGATGATCCCGACGATCATGCGCAAGGACATGGATCGCTTGATGCCGGAGTTGGAAACCGCCGCGCGTGTGCGCCAATCGGAGAAGGAGTCGGCTGCGATCATCGGCTTCACCAGCGCCATTGCGGCTTACGGCGCCTTCTTCATCCCGAAAAGCTACGGCTCTTCGATCGCGCTGACCGGCGGACCAGAAGCGGCTCTGTGGGCTTTCATGATCTTCTACGCCAGTTGTGCCGCGGTGACCTGGTACGTCTACACGCGCCCGGCCGGCCATCTTTACGATATCGAGCGCGCTAGTGCTGTTTCAACAGCCAACACAGCCGTTGCCAAATAACAAAGGGGTCTGGCATGTCTCAATTTCTCGACCGGCTGACGTTCATCTCGAAGAAGGTCGACACTTTTTCCAGCGGGCATGGTCTGACGACGTCAGAGGATCGCAGCTGGGAAGAGGGCTACCGCCAACGCTGGCAGCACGACAAAGTCGTGCGTTCAACGCATGGCGTCAATTGCACCGGCTCTTGCTCGTGGAAGATCTACGTCAAAGGCGGCATCGTAACCTGGGAAACACAACAGACGGACTATCCGCGCACGCGTCCCGATTTGCCCAACCACGAACCGCGCGGTTGTGCCCGTGGTGCCAGCTATTCATGGTATCTTTACTCCGGCGCCCGCGTAAAATATCCGCTGATCAGATCTCGCCTTGTCCGGCATTGGCGGGAGGCACGCAAAGCGCTGACGCCCGTAGCCGCGTGGGCTTCGATTGTCGAAAACCCGACCAAGCGGCGTGACTATGTCAAGGTGCGTGGTCACGGCGGCTTCGTGCGTTCAAGCTGGGATGAGGTCAACGAGATCATCGCCGCGGCCAACGCCTATACTGCCAAAACCCATGGCCCCGATCGCGTCTTCGGATTCTCGCCAATCCCGGCGATGTCGATGGTGTCCTACGCAGCAGGCGCCAGGTATCTGTCGCTGCTCGGCGGCGTGTGTGGCTCATTCTATGATTGGTATTGCGATCTTCCGCCGGCGAGCCCGCAGACTTGGGGTGAACAGACGGACGTGCCGGAATCAGCTGACTGGTACAACGCCGGCTTCCTGATGATCTGGGGCTCGAACGTGCCGCAGACGCGGACCCCCGATGCGCATTTCTACACAGAAGCGCGCTATAAGGGCGCCAAATCAGTCGTGGTATCGCCGGACTATGCCGAAGCAACGAAATTTGCCGACCTATGGCTCAATCCCAAGCAAGGCACGGATGCCGCACTTGCACTTGCCATGGGGCACGTCATCCTGCGCGAGTATCATCTCGATCGTCAGGCCGACTATTTTGAAGACTACGTGCGCCGCTACTCCGACATGCCGATGCTGGTGCGGCTTCAGGAAAAGGACGGCCGCTATATTGCGTCCACACTCCTGCGAGCCGCCGACGTGCCCGGCGCGCTCGACGAGGAGAACAACGCAGACTGGAAAACGGTCGCCATTGAAGAGGCTAACGGTGATCTGGTCGCTCCAAACGGATCGGTCGGATTCCGTTGGGGCGACAAAGGCAAGTGGAACCTCGAGGAGCGGGATGGCAAGGGCCGCGATGTTCGACTGAGATTATCGCTTGCCGACAGCAACGACGCGATCGTGTCGGTTGGCTTCCCCTACTTCGGCGGCCGAGCGACCGAGAATTTCGTCGCGACTGACCATGGCGACATTCTGGATCGCAATGTTCCGGTCAAGAAAGTGCAGTTGGCTGACGGCGAGGCCTATGTTGCGACCGTCTTCGATCTGTTCTGCGCCAATTACGGCCTCGACCGCGGCTTCGGCGGTGACAACGTCGCAACGTCCTATGATGATGACGAGCCGTTTACGCCAGCATGGGCCGAACGCATCACTGGCTTGTCTCGCGACAAAATCATTACCGTGGCGCGCGAATTCGCAACCAATGCCGAGAAAACCAACGGCCGTTCGATGGTCATCCTCGGCGCCGGTCTGAACCACTGGTATCACATGGACATGAACTACCGAGGGATCATGAATCTCCTCATCATGTGCGGCTGCGTGGGGCAATCGGGCGGTGGCTGGTCACATTACGTCGGACAGGAAAAACTGCGTCCGCAGACGGGATGGCTGCCGCTCACTTTCGCGCTTGATTGGTGCCGCCCGCCGCGGCAGCAAAACTCGACCAGTTTCTGGTATGCCCACACCGATCAATGGCGATACGAGACGTTGACCATCGACGAGATTCTGTCGCCGACAGCGCCCAAGGGCGACTGGTCCGGCACGATGATCGACTACAACATTCGTGCCGAGCGGATGGGCTGGCTGCCGTCCGCGCCGCAGCTCAAGAGCAATCCCCTGACCATCGCCGCCGCAGCCGAGCGCGCCGGCAAGGAGCCGAAGGACTTTGTCGCTGAAAGTCTGAAGGAGGGGAGCCTGGAGATGTCCTGCCAGGATCCGGATGATCCCGCGAACTGGCCGCGCAACCTGTTTGTCTGGCGCTCGAATCTCCTCGGTTCGTCGGGCAAAGGGCATGAATATTTCCTCAAACATCTGCTCGGCACCAGTCACGGCGTGCTCGGCAAAGACCTTGGTGAGGAGGGTTCGCAGACATCCAAAGAAGTCAAATGGCACGACAACGCGCCAGAAGGAAAGCTCGACCTCCTGGTCACGCTGGACTTCCGAATGTCGACCACTTGCGTTTACTCCGACATCGTTCTGCCGGTCGCCACATGGTACGAAAAGAATGATCTCAACACCTCAGACATGCATCCCTTTATTCATCCGCTGACAGCGGCAACGGATCCGGTGTGGGAATGCAAGAGCGACTGGGACATCTACAAGGGCATCGCAAAAACGTTCTCCGAGGTCGCACCGGAAGTCCTCGGTGTCGAGAAAGATGTCGTCCTGACGCCCATCCTGCATGACACACCCGGCGAAATTGCTCAGCCCTATCATGTCGACGACTGGAAGCGTGGTGACGTCGACCCGATTCCGGGCAAGACCATGCCCAATGTCGCTGTCGTCGAGCGCGACTATCCCAATCTCTACAAGCGCTTCACCGCACTTGGGCCGCTCATGAGCAAACTGGGCAATGGCGGCAAAGGCATCGCTTGGAACACCGAAACGGAGGTCGAGCATCTGGGCGAGCTCAACGGTGTCGTTACCGAGGACGGGCCAACCAAGGGCATGCCCAGGATCGAGACCGACATCGACGCCACCGAGGTGGTGCTGATGCTGGCGCCCGAAACCAACGGTGAAGTCGCCGTCAAGGCTTGGGAGTCGCTGTCAAAGACAACCGGCCGGGAACACGCCCATCTCGCCTTGAAAAAAGAAGACGAAAAAATTCGCTTCCGCGACGTCGCCGCGCAACCGCGAAAGATTATTTCGTCGCCGATCTGGTCCGGCCTGGAGTCCGAGAAGGTCTGCTACAACGCCGGCTACACCAACGTCCATGAGCTGATCCCTTGGCGCACGCTGACCGGCCGACAGCAGCTCTACCAGGATCATCTTTGGATGCGGGCGTTTGGCGAAGAACTGTGCACGTGGAAGCCGCCGGTTGACACCAAGACGGTCGAACGCATCAAAGATAGTGTCGGCAACGGCAACCCGGAGATCACGCTGAACTTCATCACGCCGCACCAGAAGTGGGGCATTCACTCGACCTACTCCGATAACCTGCTGATGTTGACACTTAATCGTGGCGGCCCGGTCGTCTGGTTGTCCGAGACCGATGCCAGGTCGGCAGGTATCGTCGATAACGACTGGGTCGAAGTCTACAATACAAATGGAGCACTCACCGCGCGGGCGGTCGTCTCGCAACGGATCAATCAGGGCATGATCCTGATGTACCACGCGCAAGAGAAGATC
Source organism: Hyphomicrobiaceae bacterium (assembly GCA_051009955.1). Lineage (GTDB taxonomy): Bacteria > Pseudomonadota > Alphaproteobacteria > Rhizobiales > Hyphomicrobiaceae > Tectiglobus. The sequence continues at coordinate 11,313 of JBPCWB010000331.1, forward strand.
GTGAATACGCCAGGTTCCGAGATTACCGGCAACCGCGGCGGCATCCACAATTCAGTGACGCGCGCCACGTTGAAGCCGACCCACATGATCGGCGGCTACGCCCAGCAGTCCTATGGCTTCAACTACTATGGCACGGTCGGTTCGAACCGCGACGAGTTCGTCATCGTCCGCAAAATGAAAAACGTCGACTGGCTCGAACGGCCCTATAGCGATGCTCGCAAGGAGGCAGCGGAATGAAGATTCGCGCGCAAATCGCGATGGTGTTGAACCTCGACAAATGCATCGGGTGCCACACCTGCTCGGTGACCTGCAAGAACGTTTGGACCAACCGCGAGGGAATGGAATACGCGTGGTTCAACAATGTCGAGACCAAGCCGGGCATCGGCTATCCCAAGGAATGGGAAAACCAGCGCAAATGGAATGGCGGCTGGGTCAGGACACCCGGCGGCAAGATTCAACCGAAACAGGGATCGAAGTGGCGGATCCTCGCCAAGATCTTCGCCAATCCGGATCTGCCTGAGATCGACGACTACTATGAGCCCTTCACCTTCGACTATGAGCACCTGCAGATGGCGCCGGAATTGGAGGCAACGCCGACCGCGCGTCCGAGGTCTCTGATTACCGGCGAACGTATCGAAAAGATCGAATGGGGCCCGAACTGGGAAGAGATCCTTGGTGGTGAATTCGCCAAGCGGTCGAAGGATGTGAACTTCGATGGCGTCGAAAAAGAGATCTACGGCGCGTTCGAAAACACTTTCATGATGTACTTGCCGCGCCTCTGCGAGCACTGCCTCAATCCTGCGTGCGTGGCTTCGTGTCCGTCGGGAGCGATCTACAAGCGTGAGGAGGATGGCATTGTCCTGATCGACCAGGAGAAGTGTCGCGGTTGGCGGATGTGCGTGTCAGGATGTCCGTACAAAAAGATCTATTACAATTGGTCTTCGGGCAAATCGGAGAAATGCATCTTCTGCTTCCCGCGGATTGAAGCCGGCCAGCCGACGGTGTGCTCGGAGACCTGTGTCGGCAGGATCCGCTATCTCGGCGTTATTCTCTATGACGCCGACCGAATCGAAACAGCGGCATCGGCTGGCGACGAGCAGGATCTTTATCACAAACAGCTCGAGATCTTCCTCGATCCCAACGACCCGGACGTCCAGGCCCAGGCGCGCCGCGACGGCATAGCGGAGGCTTGGCTGCTGGCCGCACAACACTCTCCAATCTGGAAAATGGCGATGGACTGGAAGGTGGCTTTCCCGCTGCATCCAGAGTATCGCACACTTCCGATGGTGTGGTATGTGCCGCCGCTGTCGCCGATCCAGTCTGCCGCCGAAGCCGGCAAGATGGGTGTCGACGGCGCGATGCCGGATGTGCGCTCGCTGCGGATCCCGCTGAAGTATCTCGCCAACCTGCTGACTGCAGGCGACGAAGAACCCGTGGCGCTGGGCCTGGAGCGCATGTTGGCGATGCGCGCCTACATGAGGGCCAAGACCGTCGACGGCGTGATCGACGATACCATTGCCGAACAGGTTGGTCTGACCGGCCAGGACATCGAGGACATGTACGCACTCATGGCCATCGCCAACTACGAAGACCGGTTTGTCATTCCAACCACGCACCGGGAAGTCGGCGCCGATGCTTATGAGCTGCGCGGCAACTGCGGCTTCTCATTCGGCAACAACTGTTCGTCCGGAGTCAGTGACGCGACTCTTTTCTTTGGCGGTCCCAAGCGCAAATCGGCCAAGAACCCAATGGAGGTGTCGTGATGACCCGACCTGTCAGAGCGCGAACATTCAAAGTCTTGTCGGCTCTCCTCACCTATCCGAGCGACGAGCTCAAGAGCGCGACGGAGGACTTGCGGTCAGTCTTGCGCAGCGAAGGCGTCGTCAAGGGCGGGTCGTTGCAGCGCGTGGAGGCGCTCATCGACGAGATCCGGGATCGCGATCTCTATGATCTGCAGGAACGCTATACGCTGTTGTTTGACCGTACGCGATCATTGTCGCTGCACCTTTTCGAGCATGTCCTTGGGGAAAGCCGCGACCGCGGTCAGGCAATGGTCGATCTGGCCGAGCACTATGAGCAGAACGGCTTCGTGATCAGCGCGCGCGAACTGCCTGACTACCTGCCGCTGTTTCTCGAATTCTTGTCTGTTGTTCCGGTCGATGATGCGAAGATGCTGCTCGCCGACCCGGCCGACATCATCGCGGCATTGGACGAACGCCTGCGCAAGCGCCGTTCGAGTTATCGAGCCGTATTTCAGGCTCTGCGGGCTATCTCGCGGGGAAAGACTGATGCAGCGCGACTGGCCGAGCTGATCTCTGAGCCCGACGTCGCACCCGATGACCTCGCCGCACTCGACTCGGAGTGGGAAGAAGCGGCCGTGGTTTTTGGGCCGGCGGCGGCAAATGACAGTGCATGCGGTCGAACACGCATCGCCACACGCATCCGGGCCGCTCAGCGCGACGTTACCGCCGAGCCTCCGCAATAGACTGACTTCCGCTACGGGAGACAACGATATGTCCAGCTACTTGAACACCTTTTTCTTCGGCATCTATCCCTACATCGCTCTCGCGGTGATGCTGCTTGGCTCGATCATTCGCTACGACCGTGAGCCCTACTCCTGGCGCTCGCAGTCAAGCCAATTCCTGCGCAAGCGTCAGCTAATGTGGGGCTCAAACTTGTTCCACATCGGCATAATTTTTCTGTTCTTCGGCCATTTCATCGGCCTTCTCACGCCCCACAGCGTCTACGAGTTGGTGATCACAGTCGAACAGAAGCAACTGCTGGCGATCATCGCCGGATCGATTGCCGGTATCGTGTGTTTTGTAGGCTTGACGATTCTCGTTCATCGCCGGTTGCTTGATCCGCGTATCCGCAGCACGTCAACGGCCATGGACATAGCGATTCTGCTCATCCTGTGGGTGCAGCTTGCACTGGGTCTCCTAACAGTCCCATTCTCGCTCGCGCATGCCGATGGCGAAGTCATGCTGCGGTTGTCGGAGTGGGCGCAGCGCATCCTGACGTTCCGAGTGAACGGCACACCTGAACTCGTCCAAGGCCTGGATTGGCCCTACCAAGTTCACTTGATCCTGGGATTGACCATCTTCCTGCTGTTCCCGTTCTCGCGGCTGGTGCACATCTGGAGCGTACCTGTGAAATACTTGGCCCGGCCTGGATACCAGGTCGTGCGCTCGGTTAATCCAGACCGACCTGGTGGTCAGGCCGCTCGTGATGGTCAAGATCTCCATCCGGCTCATCGCCCGGCGGAACCGGCGGAGTGAGAGTCATGAGATTGTTTGACGCCAACGACAGAGTGACGAGCCCACCGCCGATGCCCATTCGGGTGAACGGCAAGGAAATTTCGGTCGCGTCGATCGCCCGTGAGATTCAAAACCATCCGGCACCGGATCCCTCAGAGGCGCGGGATGCGGCAGCGATGGCTCTTGTCGTTCGCGAGCTTCTTCTCCAGGAGGCCGACAATCGTGGCTTGGCGCCAGAACCGAAATGCCTGGCAGAGGGGCGTCGCGAGACGGAAGACGATGCCAAAGTCCGGGCTTTACTGGATCATGCTTTGGCCCTCCCAGATCCGACAGACGCTGAGTGTCGACGGTTTTACGAAGGCAATCGCACTCGGTTTCGCGGCCCGACCATTTTTGAAGCCTCACATATTCTGATAACCGCCGATCCCTCCAAGGAGACCGCGTGGCTGGAGGCGAAGTCGTCTGCCGCAGCCGTCATCGGCGAGCTGCGAGACCATCCAGACCGGTTTACCGAACTGGCCCGAGATTTGTCGGACTGTCCTTCAGCTGCGCAAGGCGGCAACCTCGGCCAGATCCAAACCGGGCAGATGCTGGCGGAGTTCACGGCCGCCCTAGAAGACCTGGAGCCCGGTGAAACAACGGCTTTGCCCGTTGCCACCGATCACGGCTGGCATGTCATTCACCTTGAACGTCGCATTGCCGGGCAAGTCCTGCCTTACGACTCCGTCAAGGACAAGATTGCGGATTATCTGGCAGACTCGGTCTTCCACCGGGCGGTGCACCAGTTCGTGGCTCTCCTGGCGGGGCAGGCAACAATTGAAGGGATTGAGATAGAGCGCGCGACAAGTCCACTCGTACAATGAGGAGCTTGCGAAATGTTGGCATTGGCTGGCGATGACCTGCGTACTCTGAGCCAACCGGGAGGATTCCAGGAGGCGCTCATCCGCGCGGGCGAGATCCGGCTGATCGGTGAAGTCAGCGAGGCTGCGGCGCATCTCGGCATACCACCCCATGCCTTTGCCTCCCTGTCGGTCCAGCGCTTTATGGAGCGTGCAGGTGATGACGAATGGACCGGCCTTTTGTCCCACCTGCACGACAGCATCTCGCCGCTGGATACCGTGCTCACCGTCATTCTCCGCCGGGCCGTCGCTGACGTGATGGAGATCAGCCGATGAGCGCACCCTGCTATCGCGAGCAGCATCTGGAACCTCTCCCGCGCGAGCTGTTGCGTCAGCCGCTGGAGTACATCTTGGCCGATCACCTCCGACAGCGCGTGCTCTGCGTATTGTGCGAGCGCATCGCCGAAGCAGAAGACGTCAACGTGGATCTCATCGAGGAAGTGCTGGCCTTCATCCGGAACGATATGATGGTTCATGTCATTGATGAGGAACAGGACCTGTTCCCGCTCATCCGCCGCCGGGCCGAACCGGATGATGACATCGAAGCCGCGCTCGGCCAGCTCTCGGGCGAACATGCCGACGACGAAGCCTTGGCCTTGGAAATTATCGCCGGGCTCGAGGCTCGCTTGGCGGCTCCGAGCCAACCGATGCCGGAGCAGCTGGCGGCTGCCCTTCGGCAATTTGCGCACAATCAGCGACATCACCTGGCGCTGGAGAACGCCACCATTATGCCACTCGCGAAATTGCGCCTTTCATCGCGCGACCTGCGCGAACTTGCAGCGCGCATGGCGGCGCGGCGCGGCATACTGCTGGATGCGTGACGCGGAGGATGCCCATGCTCTCGGATCTCCTCGCCAATAACCGTGCCTGGGCCGTTGGCAAGCAAAACGAAGATCCAGACTATTTTCGGCGGCTCTCGAGCCAGCAGTCCCCCGACTATCTTTGGATTGGATGTTCGGATAGCCGCGTGCCGGCTAATGAGATTGTCGGGCTTGATCCCGGTGAACTGTTCGTCCATCGCAATGTGGCGAACCTGGCCGTCCCGACGGACATCAACTACCTATCGGTGCTGGCGTTCGCCGTGAACGTCCTGAACATCCGCCACATCATTGTGTGCGGCCATTACGGCTGCGGCGGTGTCCGCGCGGCACTGGCCGACACGCGCAATGGCGTGATTGATCACTGGCTCGAACCCGTGCGCGAAGTCTATCGCGTCGCACAGCACCACATCGACGCTATTCGCCACGAGTCTGACCGCGTCAACGCGCTGTGCGAGTTCAACGTCGAGGCCCAGGTCGAATGCGTCGCTAAGACAACCGTCGTGCGAGATGCATGGGCCCGCGGGCAGGATCTGACAATCCATGGCTGGATCTATGGTTTATCGGACGGTCTCATTCGCGACCTCGATGTGGATCACTCGTCGCAACCGAGTCCGTCGCCCGCGAACAACGAACCAAGATAGCCGGAGACAACAACATGCACCTGGATACTGTCATGCAGACGCCAACAATCAGCGTGGACGATTTGGTCCCGGTCGCCGGCATTCGCTTCGAGCCAGGGGACACGATCGATGATCTGCTCGAGGACATTGCGAACGATATGAAGCGCCGCGGGGTTCGTCTCGCGGGCCTCGTGCAGTCGGAAGAAGCACGCGACGACGGTCAGTGTTGCCCAGCGACCTACGTGACAGATTTACGGGACGGCGCGCGGATTCGTATTTCGGCGGACAGAGGGACAGGCGCGCGCGGCTGCCGATTGGACGCGAGTGCGTTGAGTGAAGCCGCCAAACGTGTCGAACAGGCGATACTCGACGGCGCCCAGGTGTTGATCGTGAACCGCTTCGGGCAGTCCGAGAGCGACGGCCGTGGGCTTCGCAGCACGATCGAACTGGCACTTGAATGCGGCGTTCCGGTGATTGTGGGTGTGCGCGAAGCCTATAGTGCTGCGTGGCAAGATTTTCATGGTGGACTAGCCATCGAACTACCCTTCGAGAAGGACCCCATTGTGGCGTGGCTCGACTCGACCACGTCAAAGACGTCGGACGATCGTACTGCGGCGACTGAACCGGCCTAAGCCAACGCCGTGGGCACAGGAACCCGGTCCATATGCTCAATCTCGGCGCGGACGAGCAATTCCATCAACTTCGCTTTTTTGGCCATGGCAGTTGGCGCGTCCCACAGATTGTCGAATTCCCCCGGATCGTTCGTCAGATCATATAATTCGCCCCAGCTTGCGCCTTCGAAGACCGAAATTCGCCAGTCCTGAGCAATCAGGCTGTGCACACGCGGCGGCCGCCCAAGTCCCGCCGCGATGCGTTGATGCTCGTACTGGATGAATGCCGCCTCACGATGTTCGGTTTCACGTCCATCAAGCACAGGAAGCATGCTGCGGCCCTGCATGCCATTGAACGGCTCAATCATGGCGCGTTCAAGAATCGTGGCCGACAGGTCAATACTTGATCCGATGGCGGAGGTCCGTTGCGGACCGCTGGACAAAGTGGGATCTGACCAAATGAATGGGACGTGGACGATCGACTGGTATTGTTCCGCACCTTTGAGGAGAAGACGATGGTCACCCAGATGGTCGCCGTGATCCGTCGTGAACAAGACAACGGTATTTTCGCGATCACCACGCGCGTCAAGGGCATCCAGCACGCCGCCGATTGCGTCGTCGATGCAGGCAATCATTCCGCAAGTCAGCGCCTGCGCTTCCTGAGCTTCGCGGGCCGAGATCGCGATCGAACCCATACCGGATAAATTGGCCGTTCCGGCTTCGCGCTGCGCCAGTGCGGCCGACACGTGCGGCGGCGGCTGCCAGTCATTACGCAGATAGGCGTCGGGGACCGGGAATTGATCCGGCTGATACATGTCCCAATAGCGCCCCGGCGGATTGAACGGGTGGTGCGGGTCAGGGAATGACACCATCAGGAAGAATGGCCGATCGTCAGCGCCGTCATCCAGCGCATCGAGATAGGCCGTAGAGCGATCGGCGACGAAGGCGGTGCTATAGAGGTTTTCGGGAATCGGCGTCCGCCGTGCCTGCGGACATACATAGTCGTGCGGCAGTTCGTTATCCGGTTGCAAGAGCTCAAGAGCGTCGGGATCCCGCTCCCGCAACCACTGCCGATAGCTGCCGCCGACATTGTCGCCGTGACCTGTCACCAGCTCAACGAGATCGAATCCATAGAACGGTGTCGCGACTTCAGCACGCGGGTCCTTCCAGAATGACGGGCTTTCCTGCGCGTAGTCTGGCGCCGAGGTGTCGTGCCAGAACGCGTCGAGATTTCTGGCACTCGGGACATGGAAACCGGACCTGGGCTCAGGCTTGGCGGTCAATGGAGGATTGCGCGAGAAGTTCTGCAGATGACTCTTGCCAACCAAAGCCGTCCGATAGCCGGCATCGCGCAACAGATCGACGAATGTCGTGGCTTGCCGCGATAGAGGGATGCCGTTGCAGCGTACGCCATGGACGGATGGCATGCGCCCTGTCATCAGGCTTGCACGGTTCGGCATGCAAACAGGACTTGCCACGTAGAATTTGTCGAAGGATGTTCCCTGTTCCGCGATGCGATCGATGTTCGGAGTTTTGAGGATGGGATGTCCGTAGCAACCAAGATAGTCGGCGCGTTGCTGGTCAGTAATGAACATCACAAAGTTCGGCCGCTTGGTCATGCGCGCGTCCTGGATTCTTCGAATTGATATCGGGCAGATGCCTGTTGGTCCGCCTCCGCCATAGTCACCCTTGGCGGCGTGAGGGTCAATCAGCCGAATCCTCACATCTGGCGACAGCGAGCCACCGTTGCCACTTGCGGATCTTCGTCATACCGTGGCCTTATCGGCAACCGCGGCCCGAGTACGCACAATATGCCATCCGATGATGGCGCCCGCCGCGACGACGGCCGGTCCGTAGATCATTGGATCTCCGGCTATGACCATGGCAACGAGCACCAAACGTGCCAACCACTCCCAGACTGCGAGCGCTGCAAAGTCAAACCGGGCCAGACCGCTTGCGAGTAGATAGAGCGCCAGGACAAGGCGGGCACAGAGCCATGCCAATGCCGGCCAATCAACCGTGCCGTCGTAACCCGGCAGATAGGTGATGGCATTGCCGCTTGCGCCCGGATCGAGAACCGCGTCGCTGATCAGAAGCAACTGGGGATACATCGCAAACACAAACGGAATGACGAACATGACGATGCCCGACCGGACAGCCGAGAACCCGGTCGCCATCGGGTCCTGCTTGGTGATCGATGCCGCTGCAAATGCGGCCAGGGCAACCGGCGGCGTAATCGCTGACGCCACGGCGAAGTAGAAAATGAACATATGCGCCGTAAAGATGGATAACCCAAGCCCTGCCAATACCGGCCCCATCAGCAACGCGACGTTGACGTAGGCCGGCACGGCCGGCATGCCCATGCCGAGCAGCACAGCCAGCACCATCGTCAGGAACAGTGCCACAAATTGGAAGACGACCGATCCGCCTGCGCCGAGCTTCAAACTCTGCAGCCACTGCAGCAAGTCAACAGAAATGAAGAACGGCATGCCTGTGAACTTCAAGCAAAAATCGATAATCGAAACTGCCAGAAACATGAGATAAAGAGTCGAAATCAGAAGGCCGGCATCCGACAAAGCGTCGAGCAGCTTGGCGGGACGGTGACGCATGTCCGGATCGAGAAAGATCAGCCCCATCAATAGCACGACGGCCCACCAACCGGCGCTGCCCACATCTCCGGCCGCATTCTGAATGAGTTTGAGGATCCACGGCAGTTCACTAACGCGGCAGCCGCTGTCGGTCAGCACCCGATCGGCCCCAAGCAACCAGCCGAAGATGCCGCAGCCGATGCTCTCCTTTGGCGTGAGAAGCAAGAACAGAATGACCAGGATCGGCCCGAATATCATGAGCAGATTGTAGTAGTCCTGGCGGTGGAGATACATCTCCTCGGTCAGTTCTCCGATGGCCGTGATCTTTTGTTTTCGCGCTTGAAAAACCGCTGACAGGAACAAACACAGGAAATATGCCAGGGCCGGTATCAACGCGGCAACAATGACCTTGCTGTAAGGCACGCCCGTCAACGCGGCCAGAACGAAGGCGGCGACGCCCATGACTGGCGGCATGATCGACCCGCCGGACGACGCGGCGGCCTCCATCCCGCCAGCGAAGATCTTCGAGAAGCCGCGCCGGATCATCATCGGGATCGTTAGAACGCCAGTGGAGAGCACGTTGACGATCGGCCCCCCGGAAATGGTTCCAAACATGGCTGACGAGACGATCGCTGCGTGAGCCGGTCCGCCAGCCAGATTGCGCGTCCAACGGAAGGCCAACTTGATCAGCGACTGCCCGCCGGCCGACACGCCGAAAAGCGAACCGAGGATCAAGTAGGGAAAGATCTCATTGAGAATAATGTCCATGAAGCGGCCGAGCAGGCCGGAAGCGTTGTTGGTCAGAATATCATGGACCCGCGGATAACCGTCCGATAGCAGACGCGGTTCGCCGCCCAGCTTCGTGACAAGATACTTGTTCATGTCATCCGCACCGAAAATGTACCAGACAAGAACCGTCACGATGGTGTAACTGGCGATCAGAATGGCGACCAAAACCAGCGGCAGCCCCCAAACCTTGATGTTGTAGGACAGGAACACGACGATCGCGGCACCAACGATTGCGACAAGCCAACCGCCGACTGAATTCAGGCACTTGGGATCGTCAACCGTTGTCGGTTCCGGTAAGCCGAACAGCGCCGCGTTCTCTTTTTCGATTTTGAGGCTTTCGGCAATCAGCCGAGCACGGTCGCCGGTGAATTGGTCGGTCAAACAAACGGCCTCGATCTCGTTCATGTAGGTGAATGAGATCGCCAACGCCATGGTCACCAGTGCGATGTCCATGAGCAGGCCAAGGCCGCGACGCAAGAGGCTTCCGCCGCGCCACGTACGCCATATCGAATGATGCAGCGCCACGGTGAGCATCATCAGTGCAAAAAAGAATGGATAGTAGTATTCAAATGGAAACTTGCGAATGACGAACCAGTCGTTGCCCGACACTTCCTTGGCCAGGTCGTCAAGGCCGGGAATGCCGGGCATTGCGTTGACAAGTCCGATGATGACCATGGCCAGCGCGAGCCAATAGGCCATCCGCTGGCCACGATCCTTGGCCTCGCTGTTCAGGACATTCGCATCCGACATGGCACGGCCTGCAAGTGTTCATTGAACCTCAGGTATGACCGCGGTTCAATGCGCGACCCTCCCATTACGGTTTGGCGCAGTCCGGGACCTTGTGACCGGCTTCCTCCCAGGCAGCGACAGCGCCGGGGTGATACTTGATCGGGTTGGGACCACACATTCCTGTCACGGCGGGATCCAGCTCGCCAATCCCAACATGCTCCATGAAGGCGCCCTTAGCTTTGAC
>JBPCWB010000332.1:0-3447 GCA_051009955.1 Hyphomicrobiaceae bacterium
ATTCACCCCTGGATAAAAATCTGATGGCAGTAAACACGTCGACGCTTGCCTGAGACTGACCAACATCCACCTTGAAGTCGAATTGAGCACACGCAAATAAAGATTTGAAAATTCGGGTGACGACGAAACGGATATTTAACGAATGTAAGGAAATCAGCAGCAGAGACGCGCATGCTCTATAACGCGCGCGAATGCCCGCAATTTCATTTCATTTATGTGTATTTTATAGATGACAATCCGTAAGTTACATATCGCGCTACGATGCTTTGATTGCGTAACCGATGTGGCGCTTACAATCAATCAGATCAACATCCAGTCGATTTTTCAAGCGCTTTCTCAATTTACTGATATGGCTCTCTATAACATTATCATCGATCTCATGGTCAAATAGTCCATAGACAGAATTGAAGATCTGAGATTTTGTTACACGACGACCATAATTTGAAACAAGGTATTCGAGAATGCGTCGCTCACGCCGCGGCAGAACCATAACTTCGCCAGCCACTTCGGGATCGCGCCCGTCGGGAAATACGCGAATCTGTCCGACCGACAGCGACGTATCCTTGATCGACACGCGTCGCCGAATGGCGGCAATGCGCGCCAGGATCTCACGAACGTGGACCGGCTTGCGCACAACGTCGTCGACGCCACTGTCAAACAGGCTGATCGTTTCGTCCAGCGAGCGCGAGTCACTGATTGCGATAACAGCTGCATCAGATCGCTGGCGGATCTGCGTTGTGAGTGCCCCCCGCTTCCCACAACTGCCAATCAGAAACGCTTCGATAGCGTTGAGATCCTGCTCGGGCGCCGCACACACCCAGCCGTCGAACTCATCTGATTTCAACCCGGCAGCGGCCACTCCCGCATGGCCGAACAAAGTTGTATAGCCGTTGGTGACGACATCATTATCGTCGACGATCACAATCATCAATCCCCCCGAATCAGCTGTGTCCGTCACTAATTGAAGTACCACAATACCGCCTCATTGCAACCTGAAGTAGTATTGATCTGCGCATTCTGGCCACATTTCGCGATTTCTCGCGCTATAGTTGCAGAAATCACAATATTCGGCGAGGCCGTGATGTTGTAGAGATCACGCTCGCACTGCCTGAGACTGGGCGCATCAAGATCAAGTCGGGACAAATGGGGAAATGCCGAAGTATTGGGAAGTATTCAATGCGAGGGCCTACAAGAATAACTGCGACTGGCAGGAATTGCGGGTCACCGCGCCAGTCAAGTCAACAAAGGTTACAATAAAGGTTAATCAACAACTGATTATAAGGCACGCCATGCTTGCCTGTTGCATGACCCTATGCTCAGTACTCGCCAAATGATTGCTTGGACGCGCCAGCGCCCGCTTGGCTAATTCGACACGCGCAGATGCAGCACCATCGCGCGCGACCCATCGGAGCAAGCTTCATGCAAGATCGCCGGGTTATGTCAGATTCGGGAGCGCATGACGCGACGTTGCGGTGGTTAGCCGCCGCAAATCAGATGTGATTGGAACTCGATTGTGCCAAAGCTAGCCGTCCATATAGAAAATGGTCAGATCCAGCGTATAGAGACCGACGATCAGCACTTCGACAGTGTCGAAATCGCCGTCATCGTTGACAACGAACCGAAGCGATTGCTGCGGCCCATCGTCGAGTCGGCCGTCGCCGACTATGTTGAATCCGTCCGCGGCGCAGAACTGTGCTATTCGCTCAGCTCGACCTGCTTCGCCATAGGCAATGCATTCAAGACCGTTGGGTCACGCGGCGACGGAGACGCCGAAGCGCTCCTTGCAGACATCGAAAGCACGATTATCAATGCCCGCGAAGCGATCGAAGTCGCTAAGCGCCAAGCCGGATGGCATGCCAACAACAGACAGCCGGCGTTACGTGCACTTGTCGCGAAGTAGTGTCGCGCTCCAAACGCAGGGATCAATGTCGATCCATGCTGATCTTGCGACGGAACGCCGGTTGAACGCTCATAGCAAATTCAAGATTCGATCGAATTCGAACGACTTCGCGCACAAAGCTCTAATAAAGATTGCCTAGTATCCCGTCGTCCCAAAGTGCCCACGGTAAACGGTCGACGAACACATGTTTAAGCCATTGTTAACGGACCACGCAACGATTCTGCATCCCCAAGACAAGCGCACCTTCCCGCGCGTGTCCACACACACGCCGTTGCGACTCAAGCTGCCGAATTCAACAGTCGTCATCGACCTTTTGGATCTTAGCCGCGGTGGCGCAAAGTGCCTCTTGCCATGTTCGATCGATCTAATCCCGGGCCAGAAGCTCGATCTGGTTTTCCTGGATGAATCGCAGGTGACCGGTCACATCACCTGGCAGCACAGCGATCATGTCGGCATTGAATTCAATTGCAAGTTGCTCGACATCGACGACCTGTTGCACTTCGAGCATCTCGGATTCGCGCACTTTGCATCGATCATTCGCATGCAAAGCGCCAAGCAGCTTGGCCCGCGACCGGTCGGCACGATTGGACAAGACCAGCTCTATCTCCAGAAGTAGCAGAATCTTCGATTCGCGACCCGGCATGTCAATCGCCGGTATCAACGGCTTTCGCCGTGCCGACGGCCTGAAATTCGACGGCATCGCCGACCGGATGACCTGCCGTGATGCGCCTCTTGCGTTGATCAAGTCTGATATGCGCCACTCTTGATGCGCAGCCGTTCAACGGCTTCGATGCGTTGAAATGATCTGGCGCCAGAGACCGCAGAGGCCAACAGAACCTCGATCAGCAGCACGACAGAAACGAGCGACGGGTAATAGTGCGGACTTTCCGTGGCCACGAAAAACGCATGGTCGCAGTGCCGGACGATTGGGGAGCTCCGCCTGTCGGTGATCCCAAAGACTGTCGCACCGGCAGCCTGGGCAAATTGCGCCGCCTCGATCGTCCGATTGGCATAGGGGGCGATCGATAAGATGAGCACGGCGTCTTTCTCATCGACCGACGCGAGAAACTCAACCGCGGTCGGGTTGCTGGAGTGATCGACCTGGATTCCACTCAGCGCCATGGCGCCTGTGGTTTCCATTAACGCGGCCAGCCAGTGCATCGATCCGGAACCAACGATGAAGAGACGTCCGGCACGACGCACCGTCTTCGCAAAGGTGTCTATCAATGCGGCATCAAGATTGTGAATCGTCTGCGAGAGATTCTGAAGCGCGGCCTCCGCCAACCTTGGCACCAGCGGCAAACTCTTATCGTCCGAGCCGACGTCTTGCAGCGCATGAGCCCGCGACCCGAACCCCTGACCGACAAAGCCCCTTTGAAACTCGCCACGAAAGTCGTCGTAACTGTCAAAACCGACCACGCGCGCAAGCCGCAGCATGGTCGGCGACGTCACTCCGCATTGCGCCGCTGCGGTCCGCATTGAATCAAGAGCGATGCGGTCCGGATGATCGACGGCGAAGCGGGCCGCTATCGCAAGCTTACGCGGCA
>JBPCWB010000333.1:0-5336 GCA_051009955.1 Hyphomicrobiaceae bacterium
TCTCCCAACGCTTGTCGATGGCGAGAAGTGCCTCTTTGTAGGGGCCTTCCTTGATCTGTCTGACGCGTCGCGCTGATTTGGTGATGAGGCTGCGAGAGCCCGGGATCTCATAATTGACGCGGGTGGCCAGGTTGCCAACCGTCTTTCCCACCTCGCGGACTTTGCGCGCGCGTGCGAGATCCTTGACAAAAATCTCGAAAGCTTCTTCCGACGGCAAGCCATTTCCGTCCCATTTCTGAATGGCTTCCGCGAAGGTTGGGACAACCCTGCTACCTGTCGGATTGTGGAAGGATCTGAACAGCATCTCGCCGATCGGCAAGACAAACGAAATCAGCACGAAAAAGACCAGCGGCAATGTCAGAAAGAAGGCACGGCGTTTGGCCACGCGCGTTGTTCTTGCCAACTTCAGTTTGAGCGGCACGCCGTCGGCGGCCAGTAACGGCGTGACAGTCTCTTTTTGGACTTGAGACTCAAAAGACGTCGCTGTGATGTCGGACATGGCAGCCTGCGATGTGATCGCGCTCGTGCATCAAGTCGAGAGTGTGCGGTGCAAGACAACTGGCCTGCACCGCACGGTGGTGTTCTAGCCTTTGGCCAGCCAGGCGTTGAAGCGCTCTTTCAGCTGATCGGCGTTGTCAGCCCAGAACTCGAAGTTGTTTTGGACGGCATTCTTCAGATTGTTCGGTGCCGTCGGCATCTGCGGACCCATGTCGATGTCCTTGTTATGGTATTTGCCGACAAGTGGCGCGGAGGATTGGCGCGCCGGTCCGTACGAGATGTAGGACGCCTGAGCGGCCAGGGCCTTCGTACTCGTCGAATACTTCAGGAAGTCCATCGCGAGAGCCTTGTTGGGGGCGCCCTTTGGAATAACCCAGAGGTCGAGATCCCAGACCTGTCCATCCCAGACGATTTCGAACGGCTTGCCTTCGCCGGCCACGGCGTTGAAGATCCGGCCATTGTAAGCCGTCGTCATTGTGACTTCGCCGTCGGCCAGAAGTTGCGGTGGCTGGGCGCCTGCCGTCCACCAGACTACCGACTTCTTAATCGTGTCCAGTTTCTTGAATGCGCGATTAATGCCTTCCTTGGTCGCCATGACCTTGTAGACATCTTTGGCTGCAACGCCATCTGCCATCAAAGCAAATTCCAGGTTGACCTTGGCGCCCTTGCGCAGCCCGCGCTTGCCCGGGAACTTTTTTAGGTCGAAGAAGTCTGCCATCGTCTTCGGAGCGTCGCCTTTGACCTTGGTCTTGTCATAGGCGTAAATGGTCGACCACACGATGTTGGCAACGGCACAGTCATAGAGCGTGCCGGGCAAGAAATCCTTGGTTGCCGCTGTGCCGTCGTCACCCTTCGGCAGAGTCGAATGATCAATCGGCTCCAGCAGGCCTTCGTCGCAGGCCCGAATGGCGTCCGACAGCTCGACATCGACGATGTCCCAGGTCACCTTCTTGCCTTCAACCTGAGCCTTGATCTCAGCGATACCGCCGTTGTAATCCTGCGATTTGACCTTGGCACCCTTGCAGTCCTTCATGAATGGCTTGTGGTAAGCCTCAACCTGCGATTTGGTGTAGGCGCCGCCCCATGAGACGACGGTGATCTCGCCAGGCTTCGAGCAGGCCGCGGACGCCGGGGCGGACAGCACGAATGCTGCTCCGATGCCGAGCGAGGCCAGGACCAAGCTTCGCTTGAGTTTCATTTAACTTCTCCCTTCGTTTCAGATCCGGCATGTGCCGGATCGGTTTATGCTGCCGCCGCCGGTTTCAGCGGACCGCAGTCATTCTTGTGTTACGTCTAGGCATCGATTGGATCGAGTGCACGACAGTCTTCGGCCTGCCAGCCGACGGTGACCGATTCACCTTCACGCACGGCTGAGTGGCCGGCGCTGTTGGGCACCTTGACAATGAACTCCTTGGCGTCGGCGACGCGCAACACCGCGCGAATATGGTCGCCGAGGTAGATCAGCTCGTGGATTTTGCCATCGAGGACGTTGACTGAGTTGTCGTTAGCCGGCGCAATCTCTATCCGCTCCGGACGCAACGAAAGCGTCGTGCGATCACCAACCTTCCCGACGTTGATCGCTGCGGCGCTGACGTGTTCGCCGGTTGCCAACTGAACTTTACAATTCGTTCCGTTCAGTTCCGTGACGGTTCCCGTCAGCTTGTTGTTTTCACCGATGAACTGCGCAACGAAACTGTTCTGCGGTCGCTCGTAAAGGTCGTCCGGGCTGGAAAGCTGCTGGATGACGCCGTCGTTGAAGACAGCGATCCGATCCGACATCGTCAGTGCTTCAGACTGGTCATGCGTGACGTAGACGACAGAAACGCCCAGGCGCTCGTGGATGTGCTTGATCTCGTACTGCATCTGTTCGCGCAACTGTTTGTCGAGCGCGCCGAGGGGTTCGTCCATCAGCACAAGCTCCGGCTCGAAGACCAGAGCGCGGGCGACGGCGACGCGTTGCTGTTGACCACCGGAGAGCTGCGCCGGGCGGCGTCCGCCTAGCCCCGTGAGTTCAACCATATCGAGCGCCCGCTCCACGCGTTCTTGGACATCGGCCTTCTTGTAGTGTCGGACCTGCAGCGGAAAGGCGAGATTCTCTGATACGCTCATGTGCGGAAACAGCGCATAGTTCTGGAAGACCATGCCGATGCCGCGCTTGCTCGGCGGTACATTATTGATTGGCTCTCCGCTGAGGTAGATTTCTCCGTGGGTTGCAGGCTCGAAGCCGGCGAGCATCATCAGGCAGGTGGTTTTGCCCGAGCCGGAGGGACCAAGCATGGTCAGGAACTCGCCCTTCTGAACATCCAGGTTCAAGTCCTTGACCACCAAAGTCTCGCCGTCGTAGCTCTTTTGGACGTTTTCAAACCGCACAAACGGCATCTCTGTCGTGGTAGAGATGGTCTCCTCCCTCACTTTCGCTCCAGTTCGCCAATCAGGAATTGTCTGCTGATTGGTTTGGAAGACGGATTATTGCAGCCACCTTTTGCTGGTGACATTTAGCTGACATCGTAGGCACGTTGAGTGCGCTGCACAAGCGTTGATTGGCCTAAATCTTAGGCATAGACGGGCATGGTTCTCGGGCGGTTTGTTGCTATCGTTAATGCAGTGTTACCAGATCGGCGCTAGTGCTCGCGTACATCTGCGACGCGGGTGGGGGCGACATGGCGTCGACAGCCCCCGCGGGCGGAGTGAGGTTTCGACAGGCCGGAAGCTGTCCCACGTGGTCAGCGCGCCCGGCGCAGGCCTCATTGGTTCGGGAAATAGTCTTCGAGCACGCCTTCACGATAAACGTCGGTTGTCGCGCAATGGAGTGCGCCGCCGAATGCATATGCATCGCGGAACGGCACCGGCACGACCTCGAAGCCGAGTTTGTCCAACTGCTCCATTTGATTCACTTCACTGGCTTCGACGCAAACCGTCTTGGGATCCAGAACCAGGACGTTCATGGACAACCACACAGACGAATAACACAACGGTGGTGGTTGGTTGTGGGCAGGCCGTGCGCTTTCAATGATTTCCCAGTCATTGCGCCGGAAAAGATCACGTTGATCCTCGGGCAACGGCCGCTCCGGATTGTTGATGATCAAACCTGGTCGTAACGGCGTGAAAGTTGCGTCGATGTGGATCGGGTAGGGGTCACCGGGAAAATTGACCGTGTGGACGCGATGGTCCCTGAAATGGCGCTGAAGCCAGTCGATTCCCTTTTTGTTGGTCGTAAAGCCGTGCTGAACAACGAGATCTTTGCCAAACCGCAGCACATCGGCAGCATCGAACAAGGGCTCTTCTTCGGTCGTCACGAAGAATTTCTCGGCGGTCCATCGCAGGCGTTTTTCTTCGCCAATTTTGTCGGAGAGATAGTCCGGATGGTAGTCGGCATCGGTAAGTCGCGGCTTCGGCGCTGCTTCGTGCCGCATATTGGGATCTTCGTTGTAATAGTCCTGAAGCAGCGGCCGATAGCAGAGATACTCGAACCAGCGACAGCGATAGGACATCGTTGCTTCAAGAATTTCGCTGCCGACTGTCAGCAGCACGTCGCGTGGCGGCATCGTCCCGAACATCGATTCGGTGTGCCAATCGGGTGTGGCTACGGGCTGATTGAAGTCGATCGGAGTTGGCCGGTCCACGCGCACGCCGCGTGACTCCAGGATCTTTGCGAAATTGTCCAGCTGTGCGTTGGCGCGGTCGACACTGTCCTGCGGACGTGGACCCCATTGTCCCCGCATGTCGGAGTCTTCCGGCACCTTGGCGTCAAGCGCCGGTTCCGGTGCCGGGATGCAACATCCGTCGGCGACGCCGAGAATCACGTGACGCAGCGGGTCCCATTCATTCCAGGAATTCACGCGCGTGGGTTGACGTTGCGCCATCTGCGGCTCTCCATCGTGGTGCTTCAGCAGGGTCTAGTTGTCCTTGCCAAGCCGCGTCAATACGCTGTTTTGTCCGGGCTCGATGCGCTAACAGGGGGCACGGATTGATCAACACGCTTGGCAAAGGCGGGCGCGGGCTCGAGATAGACATATGACTCAGCATGGTTATGAAAGCGGTCGCCTGAACCTGCCGTTCGTCGGGATCTGCACGTTCGGGAAGTGGCCCTATCTGCCGAATTGGTCCGAGATTGATGCGGATGTCGCGGTCCTCGGTGCGCCATTCGACTTTGGAACGCAATGGCGGGCAGGCGCCCGGCAAGGCCCCCGCGGGATTCGTGAGGCGTCGACACTGTTTGCCTTCGGTCATGCCGGTGCCTATGACCACGAGGACGACATCACTTACCTGCCAGACGGCAAATTCAGGCTTGTCGATATCGGCGACGCGGACATCGTGCATACGGACACGCTGCAAAGCCACGCCAGTATCGAGGCTGGCGTTCGTACTATTCTTGAGGCCGGAGCGCTTCCCGTCGTCCTCGGCGGCGACCATTCCGTCAATATTCCGTGCATCAATGCGTTCGACGGCCAGGGCCCGATCCATGTTGTCCAGATCGACGCCCATCTCGACTTTGTCGATGAACGCCACGGCGTGCGCTATGGCCACGGCAATCCGATGCGCCGTGCAGCGGAAAAGGACTACGTCACGGGGCTGTCGCAGATTGGCATTCGCAATGTGTCGTCGACGGCACGCGAAGGATACGAGGATGCGCGGCGCATGGGCTCCGACATCCTATCGGTGCGCCAGTTCCGAGCGCTCGGTGTCGATGGCGTCCTCGCGCGGATTCCCGAGGGTGCCCGCTACTATCTGACGATCGATATTGATGCATTTGATCCGTCGATCGCAGCCGGTACAGGTACGCCCAGCCATGGCGGATTTCTATACTACGAAGTCCTCGAATTCCTCGATGGTCTTGC
>JBPCWB010000334.1:0-3197 GCA_051009955.1 Hyphomicrobiaceae bacterium
GTGCCTTCCAGCATGATCGCAAGCTGGGCCAGTCTTTGTGAGATCTGTTTTGATTGCGCGGCGGCCAGCGCGGGATCTCGGCGGTTGCGGGCGATCGTCGGGAACAAGGTCCTCAGCGCCGGTTCAAGCCGCGTGTCGTGAAACCGCGAGCGTTCGCGCGTTTTGGCCCGTTGTGGCAGTGCGTTTGGCAACATTGGCGGATCAGGAAACCGTTCGTCGAGGTATTCCGCGATCGCTTCGGAGTCAGCGACTACGAGATCACCGTCCACCAGCGCCGGCAAATTCCCGGATGGCACGATCGCTTTGTATGCGCTGGATCCGTAACCGCCCGGCGGCGTCAGTTCGTGCCACGCAATTGCTTTGTGCCTCAGCAGTATGCGCAGCTTCGCGCAATAGAGACTGACGGGAATGGCGTAGATGTCGATCGTCATGGACGTATGGGCGCTGGCGCGCCCATCTCCAAGTCATGTTGAAATCCTCAGTTGTTCAGCTTCCACTTCCTACCCAACGTCGTAAAGAATCCGCGCTCCTTCTTCAGAGCAATCCAGGTGTTGATGTAGTTGATCCAAACCTGATCCGCCTGCGGCAGCAGCATGGCGATCGGCGTCGGCGACTTCGGAGCCGAGACCGGAACGATCATCATCTGCGGATACTTGATGACCAGCTTGTGGGCTTCGACATTGGAGGTGATGTGGGCGTCGGCGCGGCCTGCCAAGACCTCCTGGAAATCGCGCGCTGGTGCCTCGACGATCTTATGCTTGGCATTCGGGAAGAATTGTTTGACTTGCTTTTCCTGGGTCGTGCCGAGCGTCGCCGCGACGGTCACGTCAGGCTTGTTCATGTCACCCCAGTCTTTGAACCGATCGGCATTTTTCTTCAGAACCAGCGGTACCGTGGCAAGGGAAAAGTAGCTCGCCGAATAACCGGTCGCTTTTGCCCTGGCAGGCGAAACCGATGCTGACCCCGTCATGTGGTATTTGCCCGACGTGACGCCACTGACCAGCGTTTTCCATTCTGTGGGCACGAACTCCACCTTGACACCGAGGTCTTTGGCCAGTTCCGTCATGACATCGATGTCGTATCCCTTGTAGGAATTCGTCGCGACGTCTTTCATTGTCATCGGGTTCCAGTCACCGGTGGTTCCCACTTTCAGAACACCGCCGCTGAGGATATCGTTCAGCGCCGATTGAGCTTGCGCCTGAGCTGATCCCACAGCGAGCAGCGCAGCCGCCGATAAGACTTTGATGAGCTTCATACTTCTCTCCCTTTGATATTGCCGGGCATCATTGCGTCAAACGGCGCCAAATGCAATGAAAGGCACCGGGCCGCGCGCTTCGTATCACCGATCGTACGCCGAAAGTAGGGAATGCGGACATTTGACAGCAACATTGCCAATGATCGAGATCACCAAAGTCTCTAAATTCTTCGGAAACTTCCAGGCACTGAAGGACGTGTCGCTGACTGTGCTGCCGGGCCAGCGTGTTGTTGTTTGCGGGCCTTCGGGATCGGGCAAGTCGACCCTCATCAGATGCATCAACCAGCTGGAGCGGCACCAGACGGGTTCGATCGTTGTTGACGGTGTGGCCCACGACGGCAGTTCGGCGACCTTGAATGTCATCCGCCAGAAAGTCGGCATGGTATTCCAGCAGTTCAACTTGTTTCCGCATCTGACAGTTCTAGACAATCTGACTTTGGGCCCGGTCCGCTCTCGCGGGATGCGCGTCGACGAGGCGCGCGAATTGGCGATGCGCTATCTGGAGCGCGTCAAAATCCCGGAGCAGGCCGATAAGTATCCGCGACATTTGTCAGGTGGCCAGCAGCAGCGCGTCGCAATCGCCCGGTCGCTGTGCATGGAGCCGCAAATCATGCTGTTCGACGAACCGACATCGGCGCTTGATCCGGAAATGATCAATGAGGTGCTCGACGTGATGGCGGAATTGGCGACCAGTGGCATGACGATGATCTGTGTCACACACGAGATGGGCTTCGCGCGCCGAGTTGCCGATCTCATGGTGTTCATGGATCACGGCGAGATCGTCGAGCAAGCTGCACCGGAGAAGTTTTTCAGTGCACCGGAAAGCCGACGCTGCCAAGACTTTCTTCAGAAGATCCTTCAGCACTAGAGGACGGTGCCTTGATGAGACGTGCCATACCGTTTGTGTTGATCGCGACATTCCTCGGTGGCTGTTCTGCAAATTGGGGTTGGTATGTGGTCAACCCCGCCACTCCGACGGGCTATAACAACCTGTGGTTTTTGCTAAGTGGTCTCTACTACACTGTTCTGCTGTCGCTGACGGCGATCGTGATCTCAATCACGGTCGGCTTGCTGGTGGCATTGCCGGCCCTATCGGACTATCGGATGCTGCGCGGCTTCAACCGGACTTATGTCGAGATTGTCCGCGCTGTCCCGATCTTGGTCCTGATCCTTTGGGTTTACTATGGTCTGCCGCAATTGGCCGGCATCTCAATCAGCGTTTTCTGGGCAGGCGTCATCGCCTTGGCGCTGTCCGACAGCGCGTTTCAGGCCGAGATCTTCCGTGCCGGGATCCAGTCGATCAATCGCGGACAATACGAAGCCTCACACTCGATCTCGTTGAGTTATAGCGACACGATGCGTTTCGTTATCCTGCCCCAAGCGATACGGCGCATTCTGCCTGCGCTCGGCAATCAGCTGGTCTACATGCTGAAGATGTCGTCGCTGGTTTCCGTCATCGGTATGCAGGAACTGACGCGTAAAGCAAACGAATTGGTAGTGACAGAATATCGGCCGCTCGAAATCTACACTATTCTGGTGCTGGAGTATCTCGTACTGATTTTGATCGTATCGGCCATGGTGCGGCGGCTGGAAAGCCATCTCCAGGTCGACGAGCGCAACTGAGGAGAACCGATGTCTGCCTGGATCAAGATGATCTCCGACGAGGACGCTAGCGATGAACTGCTGGATGTTCTCAAACTGGCACGCACGCCACACGGGACAGTCGACAATGTCATGCGGGTCCACTCGCTGCGGCCCAACACCATGCGCGGCCACGTCATCCTCTATCGCGCAGCCCTGCATGATGAGACCAACACCATCCCGACCTGGTTCCAGGAGACCATCAGCTCATACGTGTCAATTCTCAATGACTGTCCGTATTCGCTGGCCAACCATTGGGCCAATGCCCGGCACTTGATCAATGACGACCGGCGGGCCGATG
>JBPCWB010000335.1:0-4339 GCA_051009955.1 Hyphomicrobiaceae bacterium
GAGGCCAGGTCTTGTCCATACCGTCCTCATATACGTGACCACAAATGCAGAAGCCTAGGTCGGGGTCTTCGTACAAGATCTTTCTCGGGCAACACTCTTCAGCCGTTAAATGCTGGTCGATGAATGCATCATCCAGAAGCGCCCTGGTGACAAACTCCAAGATACCTTGTTGACCTTCCACGCTGCGATCCGCCGCCAGTTTAGTGCGAATGTCTGCGCTGAATTGTTCGAGAGTGTAAGCCAATTCTTATCCTCCGGTTCGCGTTCGAAATCGACTAAATCGAATTGACGGTATTGTGCACGATGGCGCCTGCGATGAAAAACGATGACTCCTCATGGCTGAGTTGAAGTGAACTCACACCTATGCCTTGGCCGTGACAACGAACTGCGGTGCCAAGGCCAGGTACATATTGCGTTCAACTGCCTCGTCAATGGAAGCCAGAACGCGTTCGATGACCGCATCGTCGAGCTCGCCACTCGCCTTAGCGTAGCCTGCCATATTCCTGACCATTCCCAGCAACCGTCCGTCCGTATCCGGGCGCGTGATCAATTGAACGCTCACATCCCTGAAGCCGGCTCGTCGGAACAAACCGTGGAGCCTGCGCCCGATCTTTGGTGTTCGACACGCGTGGCCAGCTGCCCGGACCACGGCGGCCCAATCGTCTGATGGCACAGGCTCGACAATCATCATCGGCCAATCACCTTCGATCGCATGCGCGATCCCGCCGGGTTTGAGTGTGCGCTTGAATTCGCCGAGCGTTTGCAGTGCGTCGTCGACGTAGATGAGTGTGTTGCGCACCGTTACGCGATCAAGCAGGTCATCTGACAGCGGGAGAGCCAGCTCGCCATCGCACAGTTGGGCCGTGATCCTGTTCTCAAATCCCGCAGCTTGCGCATTCCGCTCGGTTTGGACAACAAAGTCCTCGTTGATGTCCAAGGCATGCACATGACCGGTCGGCCCAACCCACCGTGCGAGTTCGACGGCAGTATGTCCGGGTCCGCTGCCGAGTTCACAGACAACATGTCCTTCGCCGATCGCGGCGGCCTCATAGAAGACCCTTGAAGCCGGATTCCACTGAAACATCTGCTGGTAACGCGCCAATTCGTCCGGCGCGATCGAAGTCCATCGATCCTTGTAAAAGGAGCTGTCGGTCAAATGCAAAGTCCTCTTTCCTGGTGCGTGTGTGACGCTAGGAATGCCATCCCAGCAACGCCAGCACTCGTCTGCATCGATATCGTCAGACGAATAATGTCCGGCAGAGAAGACTTTGAAAACCGATAGCTATTCACATCAGATGTGAGTTTATCTAACGTCGCATCATGGCCCGGCAAATTCCAAATTTGAACCAATTGAAGGCCTTTGAGGCCGCGGCGCGTCTTGGTAGCTTTCGCGATGCAGGCGACGAGTTGAATGTGACGCATTCAGCCGTGAGCCATCAGATCAAGGCGTTGGAACAGTACCTTGGCGCAACGCTGTTCCAGCGTCAGTCGCGTGGTGTACGGATGACCGATGCCGCGCAGCCGCTCTTCGAGGATGTGCGTCAGGCGCTTGATCTGCTTGCTAATAGCACGGCGCAGTTCAAAAACAGTGGTCTCAGCGGAACGTTGAAAATCAGCGTCGCGCCGTCGTTTGCCTCACGTTGGCTGTTGAAGCGGTTGCAATCTTTTGAGGAACGATTTCCGGCGATCGTCGTGGATGTCGACATCGCTGCGAACAGACAGGACTTCGAACGCTCCCAGATCGACGTGGCCATCCGTCACGGTTCCGGGGATTGGCGCGGCCTCGTTTCAGAGAATTTGCTTGAGGAGCGGCTCTGGTTGGTTGGCTCGGCACAGGTCGTCACCGCCATTCAGGATCAAAGCGGAGCCATCAATCTTGAGAGAACGCGACTGCTCACTGCAAGCGGGCGCGGATATGAGTGGGACGCTTGGTTCGACATGAGTGACACAAGCACTGGAGACCACGCCATGCGGTACATTTCCTTCCCGACGCAGGCGCTCGCCCTCGACGGAGCAGTGTCGGGCCTTGGCGTGACGTTTGCTGACTATCGTCTCGTTGCGGATGAGATCCGCGATGGACGCCTGGCGCGGATTACGAGCCGTGAGATACGGACCGGACGAGGCTTCTACTTTGTCTGGCAGAAAAGAGCATCAACGGACGCCAAATTGATCGCTTTCAAGGAATGGCTGTTTTCCGAGCTGGCACGATCGTTCGGCGAATAACGCGCGGCACCGACCGAATGCGCCGTCGCATTTGACAAATTGATATATTAATATATCAATTCTCTCCAGTTGTATTTGGAGATGACAATGACAAGCGCACTGACACCGGAGCAACGCGTTGCTTTCGAGCGTGACGGATATGTCCTCATCAGGCAGTTTTTCGATGCAGACGAGACGCATCTTCTGCAATCAGCCGTCGACCAGGATCCGGCGATCAGAGGGCACTTCTACAATCGTGGCGATGCCGAAGGATTGAATACAAAGATGGCGACCTGGAACCACCCGGGTGACAGCGTCTACGGCTATGCCGCCCGATCGCACAAAATGGTTGACACCATGGAAGACCTGCTCGGCGGAGAGGTCTATCACTACCATTCAAAGATTACGGCCAAGGAGCCGCGCGAGGGCGGCGCATGGGAGTGGCACCAGGACTACGGTTATTGGTACAACAACGGCTGCCTCTTCCCGTTTATGGCCTCGGCAATGATCGCGCTTGACAAATGCACGAAATCAAACGGGTGCCTGCAGGTGCTCAAAGGGTCCCATCATCTCGGCCGGATTGATCATGGGCTGCTGGACGGTGATCAGGTCGGCGCCGACCTGCGCCGGGTCGAGGAGGCCAAGAGGCATCTCGAGTTGGTGTATTGCGAAATGGATCCCGGTGACGTTCTCTTCTTCCACTGCAATACACTCCATCGATCAGATCAGAACCGTTCCGATGACCGGCGTTGGACCCTGATCTGTTGTTACAATGCGGCGCGCAATGACCCCTACCTGGAGCATCATCACCCGCGCTATACCCCGCTGAGCAAGGTGGCGGACGAGGAGATCAAGGCGGCAGGACTGAAGTTCGCCAGCAAGGAACACGATGATGCGTTCCTGACGCAATCGGTTGCTCCTGCGGAACTTCAAAAGAAGGTGGGCGCAGTTTTTGTAGCGGACGACGTTACAAACAAGGCCTGAGGTGCTGATTGGATCTGGAGCGAAGACGACATGGCGCGATCTAGGGGTTTGCCCTGGCTGTCTGGGGCGACGGTTGGACCGGATCGTCCTCTGTCAGAACAGATCTATGGGCAGTTGCGCGATGCAATCGTGACCGGTGCCATCAAGCCGGACACAGCAGTCCAGGAGCCTCTTGTGGCTGAACATTTCGGTGTCTCTCGCACACCTGTCCGGGAGGCACTCCTGCGATTGCGCGGTGACGGGCTCGTGAACATAAAAAAGCAGTCAGGGACGTTTGTTGCGCCAATCGATCCCGCACTTGTCGAAGAGGGCATGCTGGTGCGCGAAGCATTGGAGCCGCGCGTCGCCGAGATTGCGGCCAGTCGATTATCCAGCCGGAAACTATCGGCTCTTGATCACGAAACCCGCGCTATGGCCGTTGCCGCCGACGAACCCGACGGGTTGGCGTTCATCGCCGCCGATGACCGTTTCCATCAGATCCTCATCGAAGCCGGCGGCTTCCCACATATAGCTGAGATCATCGGGCGCGTTAACGCGCAGTTGGATCGCGTGCGCCACCTAAGTGCCACCAATCGCACGCGTGCCCGTGCCGCCGTTCGGGAGCATCGCGTGCTCATCAGATCCTTGCGCGCTGGCGACGGGGCGCGCAGTGCGGAGTTGCTTCACCTGCACCTGCAGGGGTCTTGGAGCGTTATCCGCGAGATTGTATCAGAGAAAGTCATTGATCGATCAGCGCGGCTCAGAGAGACGGCTTGATTTCGGTCTTAGACCAATCAGCGGGGCACGGCGCCTTGTCCCGTTAGTATCGCGTGGCCGGAATGGGACGTGCCGCCCGAAGCTGCGACTTCGAAGCCATCTGTCAATGCAGATTTCAGGAGATCAGATCGAGCCATGACGGATGCAGCCCCTGCCGGCGCTCAATAGGACGTTACTCTTATCGCTATTCCCGCGGCCTTTGTAGTGCTGTGGAGCAGTGGCTTCATTGCTGCAAAGGTCGGGCTCGCGAACGCTGAAACCTTGACGTTCCTAGGTCTACGATATGCGGTCGTGACAGTGCTGACGGCTGGCGTTGCTTTTGCGATGGGCGCACCCTGGCCGAAGAGCTGGCGCGAAGTAGCACACATCGCCGCCGCAGGAGCATTGCTGCAAGCGC
>JBPCWB010000336.1:0-9120 GCA_051009955.1 Hyphomicrobiaceae bacterium
GGCACATACCTGAAGTCGGCTTTGACGAAGCGGCCCCGCTTCTTGTTGCCCGTCGTTTGCGGTTTTGGCAGCGTGACCGTTACGTTCGCCTCTTTGCAAGCGAGGATCTCCGGACTGTTGAAGTAACCGCGATCGGCGACCACTTCCAGGTGATCCACATCCAGCGTCGCCTTCGTGAGTTTCGACATCCGCGCCAACTGCCCCCGATCGCTGCCGGTCATGGTGACATCATGCACAACGATCAGGTGGTTTTCGGTATCGACAGCAGCCTGCACATTGTAGCCGACAACGCCGGAACCACGCCCACTGGTGGCCATGGAACGCGCATCGGGATCCGTCAGGGAGATCTGCTCGCCCGGTGTCTCAACCATCCGGGCTTCGAGCTTTTCCAGGCGCTGCATCTCCTCGCCCAGCTTTGCGATCTTCTCCTTCAACCGCGTTGTCTTCATGGAGTTGGCGAGTGACGGTTCCTGTCGATCGGTACTGTCGAGCTGATGCAGGTAGCGATCAACGCTCTCCTCGATCTGCGCTCGTCGCCGCTTCACCTTGCCCTTGGTGAAGTTCCGGTCCCGGTTGTTCACCGCCTTGAACTTCGATCCGTCGATCGCAACGCTTGCGCCTGCCAGAAGCCCGATCTCCCGGCACAACGCCACGAAACGGGCGCAGACCTTGCGGATGGCCGGGCCGTTGTCTTTGTCGAAAGTCGGCAATGGTCTTGTGATCGGGAACAAGCCGACCTGTCAGCCAGATCACTTCCATGTTCCGACTGGCTTCACGTTCAAGCCGCCGGCTCGACGACACATGATTGAGATACCCGTAGACGTAGAGCTTCAAAAGAACAGAGGGATGATAAGCTGGGCGTCCCGTGGTCTTCGGATCGGCACTGGCGAAGCCAAGTGCGCCGAGTTCCAGTTCATCGACGAAGGCGTCAATCACCCGAACCGGGTTCTCTTCATCGATCCAGTCTTCCAGGCATTCCGGAAGCAACGTCGTTTGACCACGATCCGCACCCTCGATGAACCGCTTCATCCGATCCTCCACCACTAAAGGATAGGGGCATCATAACAGTGTTCGCGTTTCCACACAGCCAGGGTCAGACTCGGACTCATGCACCGCAAAATGAAGTGGTCTGCTCCACCCTCAGAAGCGGAAGAACTGACACTCTCTCGCAAACGACGCGTTGGGCCAATAGGAGACATTTGCCGCAACAGGTCAAAGTGCTTTTCAAGGCAAATTCCGAAGACTACCCCCAACGGATCAGACCGATGATCGCTGATGCCGCATAGAAAAACTGGAGAGCGAGGAACGCCCATCGCTGGTCGAGGATGGCCCAGGCCGCAAACAGGCCTGACGAGATCAACAAGAGCGTGAAACCAAAGACCTCGTGGCCGGTGTTTGACGCGATGAGCAGCGCATACACAATGGCGAGCGCCGACCCTGTGATCTCGAAAGCAGGGATCAGACTTCGCCTTTGCATGATTGCCTGTGTCATTCTCCATCCTTTCTTGAATTGTGCCGGTCGGAAACCCAATTACTCGGCCCGGTGATCTGTCAGGAATTCAACGAGTAGCCGATTGATCTCGTCCGGCTTGTCCTCCATCGCGAAGTGTCCGCAGTTTTTAAGCGTATGGAGTTCGGAATTCGGAATGGCGTCGTGGAGCTTGTGCGCCCAATCCATAACCTGCCATGCATCGTCTTCACCCCAGATTATCTGTACGGGCAGTGCACTCAGCTCTGTCAATCGGCCTGAGATCTCCAGCGTGTGTTTGGGATCGTAGTGTCTGACCTGATGTTGGAAGAGGCTACCCTGCCCGATCGGACCGGAGATATAGTCGAGGTACGTCTCGAGCGCCGTATCGGTCAGACCCTGCTTGTTGTTGACCGTGGAAAGAAGCCACTCGCGGAAATGTTCCCGGTGTTCTGAGTCTGCCTTCTTGATCAGGCGTTCCAAACCTTCCTGCATCTGCTGGTGGGTTCGTTTCGAGGGCCAACTGTCGAAGCTGCAAACATCGATCAAGGTAAGCGATCTGACGCGTTCCGGAGAGAGCACAGACAGACGTTGCGCAACCGCGCCACCGATGTCGTGAGAAACAACGTGCGCGTCATCTAGGCCCCAATGCTCCAGCAACCTCTCCAAGACAGGCACCTGGCCGGTCACGGAGGTGTCTATGTCACTGCTCCATGGACGTTCTGAGAGGCCGTAGCCGAGCAGATCGTACAGGTGAACGTGAAAACCTGCCTCGACGAGCGCCGGGACAATGTTTCGCCAGATGTAGGACGATGACGGTGTACCATGGATGAGCACAACGGGCTCACCTTCGCCACGCACGCCATGGGCGATGCGGACGTCGTCGATGAGAACGTGTTGGTCTACTAGATGCGCCATGGGTCCGGCTTCTGTGTGTTTCGGTTGCTGGCAATGTGGTCTATACGAGCTTACCCGCAAAATGAATTGATTTGATTGTTTCATCGAAATTTGTCATGCAAAGATTCATTCGATCGAGGAGCATGTGAATGTCGCGCCGACTTGATATCGATGCCTTAAGAGCCCTTCAGGCAATCGCAGTGTGCGGAGGTGTGACACGCGCCGCTGACTTTCTGTCGCTCTCGCAGTCTGCGGTCAGCCACAAGATCAAACGCCTTGAAGAAAGCATTGGCTGCGGCTTGCTGAATCGCAGAGCAGGGGCCCCGCTGCTGACTGAGTCAGGCAATCGTTTACTCGGATATGCAGATCGCATTTTGTCTCTGCACGATGAAGCTCTTCAGTCACTCAGCGCGCGTGCTCTTTCCGGCAAGATCCGCCTAGGAATGACCGAGGACACGACGAGCAGCGGTCTTGCACGCATCCTGGGTCGGTTCACCAGACTTTTCCCCGAGGTCGTGGTTCGAACCCACGTCGCACAAAGCCTGACACTCCAGGACGAACTGAAAGATGGCACGATCGACATCGCCGTCATGCAAATTTTTGCACGAGACATCCGAGCGAGAGAT
Source organism: Hyphomicrobiaceae bacterium (assembly GCA_051009955.1). Classification (GTDB taxonomy): domain Bacteria; phylum Pseudomonadota; class Alphaproteobacteria; order Rhizobiales; family Hyphomicrobiaceae; genus Tectiglobus. The sequence continues at coordinate 2,992 of JBPCWB010000336.1, forward strand.
ATCGTCCTTTATGAAGACAGCCTCGTTTGGGCAAAGGCGATCGATCTTGAACTCGATTGGGACCGACCGGTTCCCTTTCTCGCCTATGATGACAACTGCTTTTACAAGACCTGGATGCTGGAGCAGGAGGCATTGACCGGCCGGAAGTTCGAAACGGTTCTCAAGTGTTCGAGCAATGCCGGCATAATCACAGGCGTCGAGTCCGGGCTCGGGGTTTCGATCCTCAATCGCCGGCACGTCAGCACGAGCATGGACGTGTTGACCGATGGTTTCACTCAACCACCACACATCGCTTACATCGTGAGGACATCTTCGAAAACGAGGACAAGGGCTGTCGCTGCATTGGCAGAAGAGATTCAGCGAGAGACCAGTGACTTTGCAGCGCTGGAAGCAGCCTGATGTCTCTTCAGGGTCATGAGCCGTTAAACGCGACCGCAGCAGAACACGTCCGCTCCACCCTCCGCACCGGAATTCCGTGACCTGACAGCAAAACGCCGAAAAGGTCCAGGAACGACATTCGGATACTCAAACTTCTAGGTACGTTGCAGCCTAGGAGACGATCTCAACTTCGCTCCAGGTTTCAAAACACAAATCGTCACATAAAGATTGGATGCCGATCGTTGCGCGCCCCGCCCTACCGACTTCATCACCAAAGACTTCAATCAATATGTCGGAACATCCTGTCGACACTTTGTGAACGTCAGTGAATCCAGGCTCGCATGCAACAAAGCAGAGGCACCTGATCATACCCTTTACACGATCGAGGTCACCCAATGCGTCTTTCATCGTCGCGATCATGTTTAGTCCGGTGAGACGGCCGGCTGCGTAACCCTCTTCAGCTGTTACAGCGCCGCCAACGCGCCCTGGGTGCAAAATCTTTCCGTCTTTGATCGGAACCTGCCCGGACAAGAACAACACATTGCCAACGATGTGATGGGCTTTCATAGGACCGTAGTTTAATCCGTAGTAGTTGCCGCCCGACAAGTCTGGCAACTCGATACCAAGCTCCCCAAGCCTTTTCTCGATATTCATTATTTTCCTCCTGTTATACCGACCATTCGTCGGCGCATTTCGCTTGTTGGCCCGCTGGATCCGTTGTCCAAGACGTTCCCCGATCGGGATTGAATAATACTCAGTGCGCGGCTGACGCGATCCAGTTCATCGGTCGCACGGCGGACATGATCCTGCGTGGCCTTGGCAGCACGATCTTCGTCCCCGGAAAGGACGGCATCGACGATCTCACGGTGCTCCGCACGGGTTATCTCCCATTGGTCGACCCAAAGAACGTCGACCCAGATAAACAGCGAAAGCCGGCCGTACATGTTCGACAGAATTTCGTTCAGGTAAGCCTGCCCGGACTCCCGAGCAATGATGTAATGAATTTGCAGTCCGGCTTGGGTTTCTTCGAGAAGTTCTTCTGTTGTCGGCTCTTTGCGCTTGGCCATCTTGTCAAGCTTGACCATGAGTTTCTTCAGATCGCGAGTGCCCTGTGCCGAAATGTTCCGCGCCGCCAGGCGTGCAGCATGGGCCTCCAGCATGAAACGGAGCTCCAACAGCTCCGCCGCCATATCGGGATTAATTTCGGCCACACGAAATCCCTTGTTCGGCATTGCTATCGCAAGACCTTCCCGCTCAAGGCGATTCAGAGCTTCGCGCAGAGGCGTGCGACTCACGTCCAGTTTTTCCGAAAGATCACGCTCTCGAAGTGGATCACCAGGTAAAATCTTCCCTACGAGGATCAGCTCACGGACCTCACGGTAAACCCTTTCCTTCAGAGTTGACTCGTTCAATCACTTTTCTCCCGCATCGAGACTGGTTAGCTCGTTCACTCTCACACAGCATCACGTTTCATACCATAGCATTTCAAATTGTATACAATTATTGACATTTGGTATTCATTAATTGGATACATGGCACGTAACTCTGTGCGAAGGCGCCTGATCAAAGCACACCGTCGGAGATTTGGAGGAAACAATGACTGAGAGCACTCATCGAGCAGCCGAAGAAGCTACGAACTTGTCATTGGAGGGCCGCGATATCGCCGCCAATTTGCACCCGTTTACGAATCTTGCACGCCACGAGGAGACGGGACCGCTCGTCGTTACGTCTGGTCGCGGCGTGTACGTGACGGATGATCAGGGACGTGACTACATCGAAGGAGTCGCAGGCCTCTGGAGTGCTTCGCTTGGTTTTGGCGGTGAAGATACGATGATCGATGCGATCATGAACCAGCTGAAAACGTTGCCCTTTTACCACCAGTTTGCGCACAAATCGCACCCGCCTGGCATCGAGCTTGCGGAAAGAATTCTGGAACTACTGCCGAGAAACATGTCCAAAGTGTTCTTCAATGGCTCTGGTTCGGAGGCCAATGACACCGCAGTCAAGCTGGTCTGGTATTACAACAACGCTTTGGGGCGTCCAAAGAAGAAGAAAATCCTATCCCACCTCAAAGGCTACCATGGTGTGACGATTGCCGCGGCTAGCGTATGCGGCCTGCCGCGTTTGCACGCAGATTTCGATTTGCCGCTGCCGCAAATGCGCTACTGCGACTGTCCGCACTACTATCGCTACGGCAAGCCTAACGAGACCGAGGATCAGTTTGCTCACCGCCTTGCCGAAAACCTCGAAGCAATGATTTTGCGAGAAGATCCGGATACCGTCGCTGCGTTTTTTGCCGAACCCATTCTGGGTGCGGGCGGTCTGATCGTGCCGCCAGCGAAGTACTACGAACTCATCCAACCGATTCTGGACAAATATGACATTCTGTTAGTCTCGGACGAAATCATTTGCGGTTTTGGCCGTACCGGCGAAATGTTCGGGCATTCTTCGAATGGTATGAAGCCGGACATCGTCACGATGGCCAAGGCTCTGTCGGCGTCCTACCTTCCTATCTCCGCGACTGCGATTTCAGAACAGCTTTACCAGACTATCCGAGACAACAGCGGCAAATTGGGCGTTTTCGCACACGGCTATACCTATTCAGGACATCCGGTCTGTGCCGCCGCTGCGCTTGAAGCGCTGAAAATCTACAAAGAGCGCAAAATCCTCGACCACGTCCAAACCGTGGCACCGGCTTTCATAAAGCGCGGACTGGGATTCGCGGACCATCCCATGGTTGGAGAGGTGCGCACGAAGGGCCTTCTGGTTGCGCTTGAAGTGGTCAAGAACAAGGAAACCAAAGAACCCTTCGCGGCCACCGACGGGGTCGGCATGATGATTCAGGACGCGGCGCAGGAAGAAGGTGTCATCGTGCGCGCTCTTGGCGATACGATTGCCGTCTCACCACCACTGATCATCACAGAAGACGAGATTGACATTCTCTTTGATCGTCTGGCCCGCGCCTTCGGCAGGGTTGCGGCCAAACTGGGCTACTGAGGACAGCGCGGCACTCCAGACGGGCAACCGATGCACGCCGGGATTGCGCCTTCTTGCGGGAGAGAAACATGGACTGGACATTTCCTTACACGTCGGTACGGCGGCCGCTTCTGGCAAGGAACGTGGTCGCCACCACCCAGCCTTTGGCGGCGCAGGCAGGTTTGCAGATGCTCGTCCAGGGTGGCAATGCTGTCGATGCCGCGCTGGCCACAGCGATTGCCCTCACAGTTGTCGAGCCGACTATGAACGGAATTGGAGGTGACCTGTTCGCTATCGTCCACGATGGCAAAGGACTTCAGGGTATCAACGCCACCGGACGTGCTCCGCAAGCGCTGGATCTGGACCGCTATAATGGTCGGAATAAAATGCCGGAAGTCGGCTGGGACACGGTGACGGTTCCCGGGCAGGTCGCCGGTTGGGCTGATTTGCACTCCCGTTTCGGAAAACTACCATTCGAAACTCTGTTCGAGGCAGCCATTCGATACGCAGAAGAAGGATTTTTGGTCACCCCAGCCATCGCCGAAATCTGGGCGCTTCAGGTTGATCTTTTGAAATCTCAACCAGGCTTTGCCGAAAACTTTCTACCCAAAGGTCGCGCGCCGCGTACTGGAGAACACTTCCTTTGCCGTGATCAGGCAGAGACGCTCCGTCAGATCGCAGAGACCAAGGGTGCCTCTTTTTACACGGGCACCATTGCGGACAAGATAGTGGCGCAAGCCCGTGCTGAGGGGAGTTCGTTAAATGCGGACGACCTGGGCGGGCACAAGAGCCTGTGGGTCGAGCCCATGGGCGTATCGTTCAGAGGGCACACTTTGCATGAATTGCCGCCCAATGGTCAGGGCATCGCTGCATTGATAGCGCTCGGTATCATGGAGCGGCTCGACCTTGACGCGCATCACCACGACAGCTCAGCGCGTCAACATCTGGAGATTGAAGCGACCAAGATTGGTTTGCATGATCTCGCCACCAACATCGCCGACCCCGAACGTATGGAGATTGCCCCGCACGATCTACTGGATCCTGCGCGCCTGGACGAATTGGCAAAGTCCATTGACCCAAACAAGGTCGCAGCACCGAACCCGGGAAAGCGCAGTAACCACGGCACCGTCTACCTGGCTGCTGCCGACGATTCCGGTATGATGATCTCACTCATTCAATCCAACTATAAAGGCTTCGGCTCGGGCGTCGTGATTCGTGGCACCGGCATTGCGATGCACAACCGCGGCCTCGGCTTTGTAACCACACCAGGACATCCTAATCAGGTTGCGGGCGGCAAGCGCCCACTCAGTTCGATAATACCGGGTTTTGCCACAAAGGATGGAAAAGCCACGACGGCCTTTGGTGTCATGGGGGGCTCGATGCAGCCGCAGGGTCATGTTCAAATTGCCAGCCGGATGTTCGCTGGCGAGCAGAACCCGCAAGCCGCGTCCGATGCACCGCGCTGGCGCTTTGACGATGGCAGAGTCAGAGTGGAAGAAGCCTGGTCAGATGCATTTGTACAAGGTCTTGAGCAACGCGGCCATGCATTGCACGAGGGCACCGATCTGGATTTTGGAGCAGCTCAAATCATTCACTGCCACAACGGAGCCTATGTCGCTGCTTCCGAGAGTCGCCGCGACGGATACCCCGTTGGCTTCTGAGAAAACCCATCTCCGGCGCTGCGCAGAACGGCGCCAGTTCTGTCCCACCGGGACGTCTATAATTTCCCGTTTTCTAATTCAATGAGGTCGATTCGACAGTCGAGCTTACCGAAAGTTAGCCAAGGCTAAATGCGTGCTTTGGGTCACGAGGAGAAATAATCAGCGTGAGCCGTACACTTCCGCTTCACCTTCAAGTGCAGACGCCCGGAACGCCGCATGCGACTTCGCTGTTGGGCCATGAACGGAAGTTTTATCTATTGCCGTGTGAGCTTGATGTTCAGGTCATTTCGGATGTAGACCTCGATGAACTCGGGCAACCAAACGTCTTTCGCCATGGGTGCGAACCGCTCAGTCAGCCTAGGTTCGGGGCGGTCTGTAAGGTGAACAACGCGCCATTTGTTTTGTGGCCGTGTTTCGTCGCCCCCAACCGAGTGCTCCACGTAGAATATGGGCTGTTCCACCCCGGCGCGAAGAAGGTTGCTGTCCCGATCGAGATACTCCGGTACTCCGATGAAAGTTACCTTCTTCTCCATGTTGTTGAGGCACACTTGTTCCAGGACCAGCCCAAACTTAATGGGTTCGAGCCAAAGGCGTTGCTGCGATGACCGTACGAAAGTTTCGATTCCATTGGTCAACGAACTCTGGCCCCAAGACTGTGCGCTGCCCTCACATACAACGGAGGAAATGTAGCGATCTGGTCGCCATGCTTTCCGGATCTCCATGTCCCACATCATCGTTCGAGTGAACGTGAGCGGTCGGCTCGTGCTGTAGCGTTCGGCGAGTACCTTATTGACGTCAACCGGAGGTAACTCAAAACTGGTATTGCCTGGATCGACCCAAGCCTGCCGAAATACACTTTCATGCTGAAGTTGATTGAGCGATGTCATTGTCATCTCCATCAAGCTTTTCGAGAACCATTTATTGATTTGAAACCGCCGCAACAGCAGGTGGGGTCAGTACTAGCGCGCGCCCGACAAACCGGTCAGGCGGCCACTGCCAAAGCATCGATCTCGGCTCTGGCACGCAGCGCGTTGTCTTCGTTTTTCATGATCTGATCTGCGGCTATAGTTGTGACGTCGGTGATGCCGATAAAGCCCATGATGTGGCGCAGGTA
>JBPCWB010000337.1:0-3464 GCA_051009955.1 Hyphomicrobiaceae bacterium
ACACCGCAGCGTCGTGGACTTGCCACAGCCGGAAGGCCCGATGATGACAACAACCTCTCCCGCATTGACATCGAGGGACACACCGCGAACGGCTTCGACCGGTCCGTAGCTCTTGCGCAGATTGCGAACAGCGAGCGTGGCATTGCCCGTCCCGATCGTGCTTGGATTAGCGGTCACTGCGCGCCTCCAAAAGCTTACCCCACTGTGTAATGGGATAGAGAATGACAAAATAAGCAATCGCGACGCCTGAATAGACTTCAAGCGGTCGATAGGTATCGGCCACAACCAGATATCCCGTATACATCATGTCGGGAACAGCAACGACGTAAAGCAGCGCTGTATTCTTGAACTGAATAACGGATTGATTGACGAACGGCGGCACCATGCGCCGGATCGCCTGCGGCAGAATTATGTGGCGCATCATTTCCGAGTAGGTCATGCCAATGGCTCGGGCCGCCTGCCACTGACCTTTGTCAATGGAGATTATGCCGCCGCGGAAAATCTCTGTTGCAAAGCACCCCATGTAAAGTGTCAGGCCGATTCCTGCTGCCAACCATCCCGGAAGGTTGACGCCGATGATGATGGGCAGCGCAAAGAAGAACCAAATGATCTGGACCAGCACAGGCGTGCAGCGGAACACTTCGACGTAAATGTGGATCGGAACCGTCAACCACCATCGATTGGCAAGCAAGCCCATGCCGCAGATGACACCGATGATGAGACCGCCGATAACCGTTCCGGTGGCATAGGCCAACGTCACCAATAGGCCCTTGAACCACCAGCCTTCGTAGCCAATAAAGACGGAATAGAAGTCCCAGTTGTGATCCATGGCTTAGCCTTTATCTTGATGCCGCAATGACCCCCGCGGAAGCTCCTCTCAAAACCTGTCTGGCCGAAATGGTGCCAGGTCGACGCTCGTCGGCTTCTGGGAGACGAGTTCCGAAATCAGCTTTCCTGTGATACCGCCCATCGTGAGGCCCAGGTGATCGTGCCCGAACGCGAAATAGACGTTGCGGTGGCGCGGCGAACGACCGATCACCGGTTTCGAGTCGGGATGTGACGGTCGCGGCCCCATCCATTCCGTCGTGTTTTCATCCCTAAGGTCCGGAAACAACGCCCGGCCGTGGCGGCGGACAAGCTTGGCGATGTCGTAATTCGGCCGGTCATCGGGCGCCGCGAACTCGGCGACGCCGCCGACCCTGATCCCGTCCTGCATCGGCGTGACGGCAACGTGGCGATCAACGGAAATGATGCCGCCGTTCATCCTGACATTGGTGCCATTGAACATCGTATGGTAGCCACGTTCGGCTTCAAGCGGGACCCGGGTTCCCAGCTGTGCTGCCAATGGGCGCGACCAAACGCCGGCGGCAATCACAAAACTATGTGCCGCTATGGCTCCGTCGCTGGTGCGCAGCGCGCGCGGGCCATCGACCCCCACATCGAATCCATCGACCGCGCGATGCAGAATCGTGCCGCCGCGCCGCTGGAAGAGGCTTGCCAAAGCCTGCACCAGACGAAGTGGATCGACGGTGTGCGAGAAGTTGGCCACGCGATAGGCGCGCACCACATTCTTAGTCAGCGCGGGCTGGACCTGGCGCGCCTCGTTACCATCCAACAGATCGAATTGCACACCATTGCGCCGACGCAGATCAAAAGCATAAGTCGCCGCCTGAAACGCGGCCTCACTCTCGAATGTGAACATGAGACCGGTCTGGCTCATCAGTTGTTCTGCACCGGCTTCCACCACTAGTGGATCAAATGCTTCGTGCACTTTGTCCAGAAGACTCTGCCGGGCCGCGGCGTTTGCTTCAACGCACTGCTTGCTTGAATTGGCAATGAACCTGACGAACCAGGGCAGCGCCTTGATGGCGTGTCCCCAGCGCAGCTTGAGTGGTGCATCGGCATCAAACAGCATGCCCGGCACCTTCTTGATCACCCCCGGCATCGCCGCCGGTGGACAAGACGCAATCCCGAACCCGCCGAGATTTCCAGATGATGCCGCTTCGCCTGGTCCACCGCGATCAACGAGAACGACATCGTAACCTTCATTCTGCAAGTGCAGGGCGCAACACGTGCCAACCATGCCGGCGCCGACGACCGCAATTGTTGATTTGTCTTCCATTCTCGATCTTGACCCGATCCCAATGACCATCATTCAGTCAGGAAGTGCCAATCGCCAGGGCTGTCCGCTTGAACGATCAAGCATCGTATAACATGCTGGACACCAAGCTGTATACAGTTCAGAAGGGATTGAACTCATCCGCCTTCCCGGTGACATTCAGTACCGAGCCGGGAGAGAATTCCTGCAGAGACTACGCGTTATCACGGAGGCAATACCGAATGAGCGACATGCGTTCTGTGCCGTACTTCTCCGAAGAAGATCTGGCCAAGCTGGACATCACGATTGCTGAGGTCGTCGATCTGATCGAGAAGCTCATTCGTGACTGCGAAGCTTCGCGCGTCTGGAGCGCTCCCAAGGCATCGATCTCCGTACCCGACGGGCGTTACATCATGTCAACGCTGGCGGTGGCCGATGATCCGCCGTTTCTTGCGTGCAAATCGTTGCTGCTAAATCCCCGCAATCCTGAAAGTGGCGAACCGTTGATGAACTCCATCGTGGTGCTGCAGGACGGTAAGTCGGGCAGACCGGTCGCCATTCTTGATGGCAATTGGATCACCGCAGTCCGGACGGCTGCACTAAGTGTCCTCGCCGCAAAGCGCCTGGCGAAACCGACGGCGCGCGTCATTGCTTTTATCGGTAGCGGCGTACAGGCTAGAAGTCATCTGAGCGCCATGGCTGACTCGTTCCCGTTGACCGAAGTGCGTATTTTCGGACGTGGTCGTGCCAACATTGACCGGTTGTGTGAACACGCTGCAACACTGGGCCTCGTGTCCAGCGTTGCTGATACGCCAGAGGACGCGTTACGGGGGGCAGATCTTATTGTCTCTTCTGTTACGCGATCGCATGACCAGCAACCCTTTGTCGATGCTTCAGCGGTCGAGCCCGGCGCCTGCGCGTGCCTGACGGACCTTGCCAAACCCTGGCTGCCGAAGAGCCTCTCAGGCTTCGATTGCATTGTCATTGATGACAAATCGCAAGAGGCGGCCATGAAGGATCAAATGGTACAGCCGGAACTCGTCTCGGGTGACCTGACTGATCTGGTTCTTGATCGCGTGAATTCAAATGCTGCCGCCGGCGCGCGTTGCGCGTTTATTTTCCGCGGCTTTGCTTTGGGCGACTTCGCCCTGGCGGCACACGCTTACCAAGTCGCTGTCGCCACATCATAACGTCCCACGTCTGCTGAGCGGGCGATCTCCAAGGGAGATCGAACGAACGTCAATCGAACAGCTGCCGGCCACATAGCTCTGACGCGTGGCAACGGTCGACGGACAAATAGTCGGGCCACATCGACATCCCAATTCGTTGCCGACCACCCACGACGAGCCCCTGTTTTTGGCTGACC
>JBPCWB010000338.1:0-5465 GCA_051009955.1 Hyphomicrobiaceae bacterium
TGATGGTGTTATTGTATTTCGCGTTGCTCGCACGGAGCTTTTTCAGCACACGCCCCTGGCGCGCGCACGTTGGTCACCAGGTCGACTTGTAGTGAAGAAGGACAGTGTCGCCCTTTGCAATCGCGGCCTTCAACGCTCCGGGCTTGTAGGAAACCGTGCCGTTGTTGGCCTGTGCCGCAAACGGAACGATCAATGCAAGCCACGCCAGCGCAACGAGCCCTGACATAATACTCCTCAAGTCTGTTCTCCTTTCCTGATTGAAAATAATCAAAGCGATACCGAAAGATCCTGCAGCCAAATCGGCAGGATGCTTATCGCCCAGCCTTCCAGGCGTTGATGCAGCCCGAATAGAATGCCGAGTCCCACAGCAATCAGCGCAACCGCCATAACCCACTTCGACTTTGCGGCGATTTTCCGGAAACTCGCCTGACGTCGAGCAATTGCTTCACGCGTGCCGTAGGCCAGCAACAGGATGACTGTCGACGTGCCGAGTGCGAAACTTGTCATAATCGCAGCCGCCCAGACGAGGGATTGACCTTGCGATGCCAGCGAAATGGCGCCGCCCAAGGTCGGGCCGATGCAGGGCGACCAGGCCGCGCCGAGCAGAACGCCACCAAGGAAGTGCCCGCTAAGGCCGCCGGTCTCCATCGCACCAATCTGTCGATCGGCTGCCTGTCCAGAGATGCCGGCTGTCGCGGCAGCAAACCGCATGTTGAGCGCCGGCACCATCAGGACCAGCCCGAAACAGATCATGGCGACGGCGCCAATCTGGACCATCTGCTCGGCATCGAGCCCAATTGCTGGCCCGGCCGCTGCAATCCCGACCCCGACCACAACGAAGGCGACGCTCAGCCCAGCTGCAAGCGCGACCGGCCCAAGTCGCTCTTCCCTCATTGCCGATCCGAGAATAATTGGAAGAACCGGCAAAATGCACGGGTTGATCAGGGTCAGTAGCCCGGCGCCATATCCTAGCAAAAGATCCAAAGTCGAGCGCACCTTTCCAAGCAAGGCAGATGATTTCGAAGCGTGTATCGGATGCGCGAAATCATCGGCTGTGTCCAACCACAAGGGTGTCGCAGGCGATCAACATCTGTTGAACCGGGCGCCGGCGCGCGCGACAACGGACCTGCAGCCTTCCTGCCCACGGCAACAAGGTCTGCTTGCGGGCCTGGTGAAAAGCGAAAATTTATTCTGCAGACAGATCACTCGAATTTTCAGTTTGCTTCGAGCGGCTGTTCATCTCGCCTGAGTGGAGATCAATAACTGATCAGTCGATTGTCTGACCCGCTGGCGGACAGGGCAGGGCTTGCCTTGCCGCAGATGTGCGATCCGAAACTCTATCAGATTACCCGCGCAGAAACCTGGGCCGAACGAATAGATCGGCGGAATGCGCGCTCCCACACAGTCAGGCAAATCGATTGCGATCGGGCGTCGTCAGCTGGAGACGTTGATTACATAGATAATTCCGCCAATGGAGACGATCCACCAACCGAATGAGAGGATGATCGCGAGGCGGCCGTTCCTGACCCGATGTCTGCGCTCGTCGTCAGTTTCTACGATGATAGACATAGTCCGGCCCTTTGCGCGGTGCGCGCTCTGATTGGCCGAGGAAAAAGGTTGGCGTTGCGCATTGCATCGCCGGTTGCCGCGACGTCAGCGGAATCGATGACGCAAACCAAAAACGGTCGTATCCAAACGCCACTGCAGCGCACCTGATCTCTCAGCTCGACTGCTTGGATTTGTCAGGTAACGCGTCCGTTCTGGGCGGCTATTAACTCTCAATGAGGACGTTATGCCAGCAGTCAGGTAGCGGGCTCGTCCGCGAGCGAGGATGCACGCTATCCAATTGGCAGCGCATCGACGGTTCAACATCACCCGGCGGCGGCGGCTTGGCAAGTATGAACTTACTATCGGGCGCTGGTTTGCCCGCTGGGACCGCCAAAAGTCCAATCTTAGGATTAATTTTGCACAGTTACGATCAGACAGGCGTCATATCGATCTTTGCCGCAGCCGGATGTGCCTGGATCGCGGACAGCAAATTGTCCATCGATTCTTCCAGGGCAATCGACGGTGTCATTGGCAACGGGAAAACGTTGTGTTGTTCGCCAGCCTTGTAGCCCAGCAGTGGCGCATAACGGCTGAAAATTGAGAGCTTGCCGGAGTCGAGCGCATCGCGATTGGCGAAAAGAAAGATCGAACCGAATTTTGAATGGGTCTTGATTTCCTTGATTGCGGACCAGGGAACGAGGAGATCACCGATTTTTGGATCGCGAATGCCATCATTGCTGATGACGACCTGCGGAACCGGCCCCATCGCGATCTTCAGCGCATGGAAAAGCGCAATGACATACCATGCTCCGATGGCAGCCATGGCGTAGTCCCACCACTGTGAGAAAGGCGTCGGGATAAGCGAGAAGTAGATCGACACCAGAGCAAGCGCCACCCCCTTAACCACAACCCGCCGCCAGATCAGATGGGTCTTGTACCGAAATGCGCGTGTCGTCATGAGACAATCTCCCGTCAGCCCGTCAGGATCAGCGGCTGTGTGTTGAGGCTCTCAAATTTTTTGGCGACTTCTGCGACGTCGGGATCAGCTTTGTCGATCAGACCCGACTGCTGCAAGAGCCGATCAAGCCGATCGTTCCGCTTTTTTAAAACGAACGGCACGACCGCAGGAAACAGTGCCCGCCCGGTCGGGTTGGCAAATGTCAATGTCAGGCCGTGCATGGCGTCATGGGTCGGCGGCATGTGAAAGGCTGACATCAAGCGCACGGAACCGGTATCGAGGGTCAAGAAGTGTAGGAACTGCGTGCCGCGCGGCATCGCAATCACGCCTTGCTGCTCATAACCGGGATTGTGATCAATGAAGATCAAGCCCGGTGCTGTCGCCGACCACTTAATCGTCATGCGATAGACGTTGTATTTTGTGGCGTCGGAAAATGCCGGCCTGATAAACAGGTAATCGCCTTCGAGATAAGTGTAGAGATCCCGCACGTAGGCGCCGTACTGGGCGTCGGCAATTTCCGCGACTGACATACCGTTGTCATGTGGACGGATCTCCAGGGCGCGCTCGACTTTGCGCAATGTCTTGCGCGTATACTGCCCCTTGAAGAGGCGGAAAACGGTGGCCTCTCCCAGGGTGGCCTTGTCGGCCAGCATGCGTTGCGACCAGCCGCGCTTGTCCAACTCGTCGCGTATTTGGGAAATCGCGGGATCATCGGGCATGGCCATTGTCATTCTCTCTCGACCAGCTGACCGTCGATGACATCGGGAATGAAGATTGCTGATCCATGCTGGTGCCGCTTCCTGGTTGCATGTCTATCTGTCGAGATGTCCCGATATAAGGTTCAAGGCAAGTCGTCATGGCGACTGGATTGACGCGTGGTTCATGCCTCTATGTCGCGTGATCTCGGAGGCGGGCGGACCGCTGCTGCTGTCAAAACCGATCAATTTCATCAGATCGACATCAGATTCTCCGGGTGCGAAGACGGGCTGAACAAACAAAAAATCCTTGATGGCGGAATGACTATGGTGCCGGTCGCCGGTGTCCGTGAGTCTACGCCGAGATCACACTGGTGGAGATACCGAAAACGGATTGGCAGTCGCGATGCTTCGCGTGTTTTCAATTGTCGCCGCTGCCGTCCTCGCAATCCATACTGGAGATTTTGTCATGATGAACTTGCCCTTTTCAAAGACCCTAGCGGCCGGCCTCGTATTAGCGGGCGGCCTCGCTCTCTCGGCCACTTCGGCAATGGCGGCCTGCGGCCCTGGTTACAAGCCAGTTAAATGGGGAAACTCGGGCAATACAGTGTGTGTCTTGATCGCTGGTTATCCCACCGACAACCTGGCGGCTAACCCGTCGCCACCGCAGCCGATGGCCGAGATGTCATTGAAACAGCTCAAGCTGATGCAGTCGCGGCGTGCGAAGCGGCGCAAGCGCTAAGGTGAAAGCAATAGGTCACCGAAACTTCCCGTCGGCAGTCGCACTTGGCTGCTGGCGGGATCGGTTTCCGTTGCTGCTGGCAAGATGAATGGCGCGCACTCGATTTTTGCAGCCACCCGGCACTTGAGGCCGTGCGTGCGTCGTCACCCATCCTTGCGGTGTGGACATCAGAGCGCTGTTTTCCAAGCGGCCGATGTCTTGCACTTCCTGCAAATTCGCTCGCCGGCCCATTCGCTGACGAACTCCGATTTGCACATCATGCAGTTCCGGGTCTTGCGTTCAGGGTTGAGTGAGGGCTCTGTTTTCTTTCTCGTATTGCGCATCGTGCTTGGCGACCGATCATTCGGTCTCATTGCTTTGTTGGTGATATGAGTGGCCAGGCGCGAAGGCGGCGCATTCTTCAAACGCGGCTAATCGCCCGCGGCGTCTCCAGGACGCCTGACTTTTGTCGCGCACCGAGCCTAGGATCCTTAAATGGTCATTAAGGCAAACAATTCAAGTGCTTGAGCCGGAGGGCGCGGCAGTTTTCTTCCACCTACGCGCGTGCACCACATCCAACAGCGCCGGATTGTTTCTGATGCACGGGATCGGCGCCCAGATATTGTGCAATTTCAGCTGTGCGCCACCGACTCGATCTCGGCGGCAAGCGAACCCGCCAAAGTCTTGGCCTCCCCGGATGTCTCGTGTTCGGAGCGCCGCGCCGCGTCGGCCGCGCGGCTCAACGTATGGCGCGTGTTTTGGCCGGGCTCAATCTGTTCGAGTTCAAGTCGAAGCCCTGCGCCATGGTCGCCCAATTCTTCCGCAACCAGTTTCCATCGGTCGAGAATATCGGGGCCAATCTGTATGGTTTGGAGGTGATAACTCATTTATCCTACTACTCTGTGATTGGATGGATCATCGTCTTGCTATCGGGTTACTCGCGCGAAGAAATTAGAATCGGCTGATGAAGACGTTGTCTAGAACGGCTTGATAACGAGGACGTCCGCCAAGCGATCATTCAGCAGTTCGGTCGTCACGCTGCCAAGAATCGATCGAGCAACACCGATCCGCCCATGGGTACCCATGACGATGAGTTCTGCATGAAGTTGGCGGGCCTGGTCTTTGAGCACAGTGTGAGGTTCGCCGGGTTGCGAGACCTGATGAACCCGATTGAGAGTTGATCGTCCCACGCCGGTCGACGTTTTCAAGGCCAGCATCTCCTCCTCGACGAACGAGGCGAGCCTTGCTTGCTGGGCGGTCGCGGATCGGGCACCGGGGCTAGTTCCCTGGGTCCCAGACCGACTCGCGGCATCGGGTCCATACGCATGGACAAGGTGCATGTCGGAACTCGGCGCGATGCGGGCAGCGGAACGCACGGCCGCTCGCGAATACGCAGAAAAATCGACCCCGACGATCACGGAGCCGTACGCTCCGTTGGGCTTGTTCTTGACCACAAGAACCGGAAGATGCGTGGCTTGAATGATTTGTTCTGCGATCGTCCCCTGAATAGCCAAATTCTCGTCGAGAATTCGCTTGTGCAGTC
>JBPCWB010000339.1:0-5430 GCA_051009955.1 Hyphomicrobiaceae bacterium
CGTTGCTTCTTAAAGGCCATCGGGCGGGCCAGCGTCAAGAGCCAAGCGACGCGATTCGGTGTCTTGGAGGCAAGCCGGCTTGAACCGTGCGGCGGCTGATGGCCCCAGCCGGCTTGCTTATCCGTGACCAATCGACCATCAAGAGGTGGTCGGCGGCCTTGCCGTCCGGCCCATCAACGCAAGTTCCGGAGATCATGATGCCCGCCGCCCAAGGCCGGTCCTCGGCCGATCACGACATTTTGGTGCCGCGGCGGACCTTTCGCATCGGGATCGACGTTGGGGGAACGTTCACCAAAGCCGTCCTGATCGACAATGCAACAAGCGCCATCAAGGGGCGGTATTCGGTGCTGACGACGCACGATGACGAGCGCGGAGTCGCGGCCGGCGTGGTTGAGGTCTTCCAGCAGGTGCTCGGGCGCTCGAGCGTCAACCCCAAGGATGTCGTGTTCATCGCGCACAGCACCACGCAAGCCACGAACGCGCTGCTCGAAGGCGACACTGCCAAGGTCGGTGTCATCGGGCTTGCCGGACAGGCCGCCGCCGCCCTCGCCGAACCGCAGGTCAGCATCGCGCCCTTCGATATTGCCGACGGACGCAGGTTGCAGACCGGCAATAGATTTCTACTGCTCGAAGGATTGCAGGATGATGCCGTCACGGCGGTTATTGATGATCTGCGCCGCGAGGGCTGCGAAGTGCTCGTTGTCTCGAGTGCATTCGGCGTCGACGACACATCGAGCGAGGAGCGCGTACGCAAGCTTGGCAACGAGGTCGATCTGCTGACGACCTGCGGGCACGAGATCACGCGTCTCTATGGTTTGACCAAGCGAACCAAGACGGCCGTCATCAATGCGTCGATCCTGCCAATGATGGATGCCACTGCAACTCTGACCGAGGCGAGCGTCAAAGAGGCCGGAATCGATGCGCCGCTGATGATCATGCGTGGCGACGGCGGTGTGATGGATATTCGCGAAATGCGACGGCGGCCGGCGTTGACGACGCTATCTGGACCGGCCGCGAGCGTGGCAGGCGCATTGATGCATCTGCGGGTGTCGGATGGGATCTATTTCGAAGTCGGCGGAACGTCGACGAACGTCGGTGTCATTCGCGACGGCCGACCGACGATTACCTACGCACGCATCGGCGGGCACGAGACCTTCATCAATTCATTGGATGTGCGCGTTTTAGGGATCGCCGGCGGCAGCCTGCTGCGGGTTCGCGATGGCAAGATTGTCGATGTTGGCCCACGTAGCGCTCATATCGCAGGTCTGGGCTATGCGGCCTTTGCCGATCCCGGCGATATCGTTGATCCCCGCCTTGAGTTGTTCGAGCCCAAGCAGGGCGAGGGGGCCGACCATGTCGCAATCGCCGTTGCCAGCGGCAAGCGGTACGCGTTGACGACCACATGTGCTGCGAACGTGCTTGGCCTGGTCACGCCGGACATGCACGCCTTCGCCAATGATGAAGCGGCCCGGCGCTGCTTTGCGGTTCTGTCCGAGTATCTCGGCGTGACAGTGGAAGACGCGGCCCGGTCGGTGCTCGAAATTGCCAGCAGCAAGGTCCAGCCGGTCATCGATGGGCTCGTCAGCGAGTATCGGCTGGATGCAGATCAATGTTTGCTGGTTGGCGAGGGCGGTGGTGCGGGTGCCCTGGTTCCGTTCTTTGCCAGGCAAGCCGGTAAGCCGTACGAGATTTCGAAAGATGCGGAGGTGATTTCGTCTATTGGTGTCGCTCTCGCGATGGTGCGTGAGGTGATTGAACGCATAATACCGCATCCGAAGCCCGACGATCTGGTGGCCTTGCGCGCCGAGGCAATCGATGCCGTTGTGCGATTGGGAGCTGCCGCGCCGACTGTGGAGGTGACGATCGAAGTCGATCAGGCGACACATCGTGTGCGGGCTACTGCGATCGGTTCTTCTGAACTTCACGCCAAAGACAATGACGGCTCGATCACGCTTGGTCAGGCACGCCGTCTCGCCGCACGATCAATGGGTGTTGCTGTTGAACAGGTCGCATGCGTTGGGGAGATGGCCGGGACACGGGTTTTTCAGATCGCCGGCGAGCCGCGAGGGCGCCTGCGGGTTGTCGACAGCAGCGGCACGATCCGCCTGCGCAGAAGCGCGGCTCAGGTCCGCGCCGTCACGCCAAGCGATGCCGGCGATGCATTGCGCAACCTTTGGGCGGCTAGCCACGGCGCGCCCGCAGATCACCAGCATGTTACTGATTTGTTTGTGGTGCTGGAACGGCGGATCATTGATTTTTCCGGGCTGGAGACCCTGGAGCAGGTGCTCACACTGGCAGACAGCGAGCTCGACGGTCTGGCGAACGATTCCCCGCTGGTACTGATTTCGTCCGCAGCAGATGCCCGGGAACGCGATCTCTAGATTGCCATCGAACACCGTCACAACAAGTTGATAGATGGGCTCAACAATCGGCGAATGTCGATTGTCAATGAACAGCGGTTGGGCTAACGTCTTGTACAAGAATGATAAGAATTTCTGGGGAAGCGGCCTGTATGAACTGCGGTGAGCCAGTCGCTGTGGTCGAGAAGAGCGTAATCGCGGAAGAGGATCTTCTGCGCGCTGAATTCTATTCCTTGTTGGCGAAGTTGTTGTCGGCTGCACCGGATTCCCAGCAGTTGGCGTCGATTGGGCAGTTGCGCGGCGATGACACGACCCTCGGACACGCAATCGAGGGGTTGTCGCGCGTTGCAGCGGGACTGGGCGAAGGCGTTGTCGCCGAGGAATATCAATCGCTGTTTATCGGCATGGGGCGTGGCGAACTGCTGCCTTATGGCTCCTACTATCTGACCGGTTTCCTGCATGAAAAGCCGCTGGCCAAGCTGCGCAGCGATATGGCCGAACTTGGTGCGGTTCGGGCCGATTCGGTCAGTGAGCCCGAAGACCACGTGGCCTGCATCCTCGAAGTCATGGCCGGCCTGATTACCGGGCGCTTTGGGGCGCCAGCGTCGGTCGCGAAACAAAAAGATTTTTTCGACGCGCACATCGCGTCCTGGATGGATGTGTTCTTCCGGGATTTGGCGGGTGCATCGTCGTCCGTGCTCTACGCAGCGCTTGCAGAAGTTGGGTCGCGGTTTCTCGATATCGAGACCGCCGCCTTCGCGATGGATTGAGAGATAAGGGTCGCCTGCTGAGCAAACGCTGTCGGAGATGAGGGTTGCAAATGGCCCCTCATAACGAGAAAGGGAGAGACATCATGAAACGAGAGAAGGAACAGGTCACGTCCGACCGTCGTAACTTCCTCAAACTAGCCGGTGCCGGTGCGGTGCTGACGGGGGCTGCAGCCGCTGGCAGTACGTCCGCGAGCGCACAAGAGACGGTCGACGATCGTCAGGGTCGGTATCAAGAAACCGATCACGTGCGAAAAGTTTACGATCTTTCCCGGTTCTAATTCGACAGTCGTTAAATTCCGTCATCCGTGCGCGGCCGCAGGCCAGCAGCAGATGATGGTTGATTAGGAGAAAAGCATGCTTAGGAAGAAGATGCGCGGGATTGCAAATGGCTCCCGTATGTCATCGACCGTAGGTGAGCAGGCGCAGTCGACAATCGATCGTCGTTCATTCTTACGCAATTCCGGTCTTGCCGTCGGCGGTTTGACGGCCGCTGCAGCCGTTACAGGCGGACGGGTCGAGAAGGCCCAGGCGCAAGCGGCCAAGGGCACCATCGAAATCAAGAAGTCGGTGTGTACACACTGTTCGGTCGGATGCTCCGTTATTGCCGAAGTCCAGGGTGGCGTATGGATCGGACAAGAGCCAGGCTTCGACAGCCCGTTCAACCTGGGTGCCCATTGTGCAAAGGGCGCTTCTGTGCGCGAGCACGCCCATGGTGAGCGTCGCCTCAAGTACCCCACCAAGCTGGTTGGGGGCAAATGGCAGCGGATATCCTGGGATCAGGCCATCAACGAAATCGGCGATAAGATGCTGGAAATCCGCCAGCAGTCGGGTCCCGATTCCGTCTATTGGCTGGGCTCGGCCAAGCACAGCAATGAACAGGCCTATCTGTTCCGCAAGTTCGCGGCTTTCTGGGGAACGAACAACGTCGATCACCAGGCCCGCATCTGTCACTCAACCACGGTCGCCGGTGTTGCCAACACCTGGGGCTACGGTGCGATGACGAACTCTTACAATGATATCCACAATTCGCGATCGATGATCCTCATTGGGTCGAACCCGTCTGAGGCACACCCGGTTGCACTGCAGCACCTGCTCAAAGCCAAAGAGCAGAACAACGCAGCAATGATCGTGTGTGATCCGCGTTTCACGCGGACCGCGGCGCACGCGACGGAGTATGTTCGCTTCCGGCCGGGAACCGATGTCGGTCTCATCTGGGGCATCCTCTGGCACATCTTCGAAAACGGCTGGGAAGACAAGGAATACATCCGCCAGCGCGTTTGGGGCATGGATCAGATCCGCGAGGAAGTGAAGCGCTGGACGCCTGAGGAAACCGAAAAGGTAACCGGAGTGCCGGGTTCGCAGATGCGCCGGGTTGCCCGGACACTGGCCACGAACAAGCCTGGCACACTGATTTGGTGCATGGGTGGAACGCAGCACACCAACGGCAACAACAACACGCGAGCCTATTGTGTTCTGCAGCTTGCCCTCGGCAACATTGGCCGCACCGGTGGCGGTGCCAACATCTTCCGCGGTCACGACAACGTGCAGGGCGCGACGGACTTCGGCGTTCTCTGCCATACGCTGCCCGGGTACTACGGCATCAAAGCCGGCTCCTGGAAGCACTGGTCGCGCGTCTGGGACGTCGACTACGACTACATGGTCGGCCGGTTCCAGGACAAGAAGATGATGCAGAAGGCCGGCATGCCGGTCTCGCGCTGGATCGACGGCGTTCTCGAAGCCAAGGACAACATTGACCAGAAGGACAATGTGCGTGCCATGGTCTTCTGGGGTCACGCACCGAACTCACAAACGCGCTTGCCGGAAATGGCCAAGGCTATGGAAAAACTCGACATGCTTGTCGTGATCGATCCATATCCGACGATGTCGGCGGTGATGAGTGAGAAGAAGGACAACGTCTATCTGCTGCCGGCCTCGACGCAGTTCGAAACCTATGGTTCCGTGACCGCGTCCAACCGATCGCTGCAGTGGCGGGATAAGGTCGTCGAACCGCTCTTCGAGTCATTGCCGGATCACACGATCATGGCGAAGTTCGCGAAAAAGTTCGGCTTTGACAAAGAGCTCTTCAAGCACATCAAGGTCAGCGACAAGGGTGAGCCCCTCGTCGAAGACATCACGCGTGAGTTCAACAAGGGCATGTGGACTATTGGCTACACCGGTCAGTCACCGGAGCGGATCAAGGCCCACATGAAGTATCAAAGTCATTTCGACAAGACCACGCTGCAAGCCAGGGGTGGTCCATTGGATGGCGAATATTACGGAATGCCGTGGCCAGCTTGGGG
>JBPCWB010000340.1:0-3198 GCA_051009955.1 Hyphomicrobiaceae bacterium
GCAATGAGGTAGGCGGCTGTGCCCCGTTTTTCGAGTTCGACGCAGTCGTGGAAACTCCACGATGAGCAGGAGCCTCAATCTCCGAGCGCAAGCAGTGCCGCCCGGTACTTATGGGCCACCTCGTCGATAAAATCGGCAGATGCAGGCTGGCTTGCGCTGGGCTTGGAGACGAACTCAATATTTTCGACAGGCCGAACGGCCGCGAGCTTGGCTTTGAGGCCGTCCATCAACTCGTGAGCATTCGGCTTTGAGTTGGAAAACAGCGCGATCGGATCCGAGAGCCAGTCAAGCGGTTTTCCATCCAACACTTCGCCTTCCGCGGTGCTGACGCCGTAGCTTGGATTGACAATGCGCATAGGGCCGTCCTCGGAAGTTCTGTTCCCGTTTGGTGGACGCATGTCCACCGGTCATGAACGAATATTATGAGGCAACTTGCTGGGGGTGTACAGGGCCTGCCGCCCGTTCCAGGATCGACGTCGATTTACGCAACTGATCGATGACCGGTTTCGATGAAGGGCCAAGTCTGACACCCAACTGACCCAGGACAAGCGCAAACCGACCCCCATCACTCTCATGGCGTGTGTCGCGCGAAACCTCAAAACAGTTCCGTATGTTTACCGTTGGCCGCCGGACGGTTCGTCGTCCGGGGAGATCGCTTGACACTGACAAAGACGAGCAACCATAGTCGCAATCCTTGGTTCCATTGACGAGCGAGATCGACAATGTCCAATTTACCGATCAAATTCCTATTCGCTACTATCTTCTGTTCGCTTGTGCCGGCGATGGGCCAATCCGCCGACGGACCGGCCGTTGCAGGCAAAGCTCTCGTCGAAGAGGTATGCACCGCCTGCCACCGTGTTCGCAATATCGAACGCAGCTCAGGCTATACAGAACATGACTGGCAACTGTTGATCGCGACGATGATTGATCTCAATGGCTCGGACGAGCTCAAGGCGATCACGGCCTACCTCGCGAAGACCTATCCACCGAATGACAAGCGTCAGGCCAAAGCCGTACCGGGCAAGGCGAAAATTAAGTTCAAAGAATGGGTCGTGCCGACGCTGGGCCAGCGGTCGCGTGATCCCATAGAGGCGCCCGACGGCATGATCTGGTGGGCGGGTCAGTGGGCGAGCCTCATTGGCCGTATCGATCCGCGAACCGGTGACATGAAAGAGTGGCCGCTGGAGGCTGATGCCAAGCCCCATTCGGTGTTTCATGATCATCAAGGAAATATTTGGTACACCGGCAACAAGAACGGCACTTTGGGCAGTTTCGATCCCAAGTCGGAGAAGATTACGGTTTTCAAGATGCCTGACCCCGAGGCGAAGGACCCGCATACGGCCGTCGTCGGTCGCGATGGTAACATCTGGTTCACGATGCAGCACTCGAACAGGGTCGGCCGGCTTGATCCCAAGACTGGCGACGTAAAGATTATTGTGCTGCCGACACAAGGATCTCGGCCATATGGTATCAAGCTGGACGAGGAGGGTGCCGTTTGGGTTGCCTGCAATGGCTCCAATCGCATCGTTCGCATTGACCCCAAGACGATGCAGCCTTTCGAGTATGAAATACCAGATTCAAAGACGCGCATTCGCCGTTTGGATATCGCTGAGGATGGTCAGATTTGGTACGTGAATTCTTCTCGGGGGCGATTGGGACGTCTCGATCCTGAGACGGGGGAGGTCAAGGAGTGGCCATCTCCCAGTGGCCCCAAGTCTCACCCCTACGCCATCGCCATCGTAAACGATATCGTGTGGTACAACGAATCGGGTGTTCGCCCGGACATGCTGGTGCGGTTTGATCCCAGATCAGAGAACTTCCAAAGTTGGCCGATTCCGTCTGGTGGCATTTATGCGGGCATTCTTCGTCATCTCGATGTGACGCGAGATAGTAACCTCGTTATTCACCAGAGCGCCACGAACCGCATCATTCATGTCACGCTGCCTCCGGCGGACTGAACACATCGGACGCCTTGGTGGATTGCTCAGGCCTGATACCTGCGTTCACCAGGGTCGCGTCTGGACGGGCATCGCCAGTCAATCAAGCTCGGCGCCACGATCGTATTCGAGCAACCAAGCAAGGCAACCCGCCTGATTATTGCTTGCAACCTGCATTATTCCATGAAGACTCAATGATCTGACCGACCAGCCATGATGCGTGAGTGATGAATCTACGTCAGTTGGAAGCCTTTCGTGCGACAATGGAAGCCGGCTCGATCACAGGTGCCGCGGAACTCATGCACATTTCGCAGCCGAGCGTCAGCCGACTCATTGCCGATCTTGAACGCTCCGTCGGGTTCTCATTGTTCATGCGTGTCGGCCGCGGTCTCGTTGCAACGGTCGAGGCGCGCAGGTTCTATCAATCAGTCGAGTCGATGTTCATTGGCGTCGACCGGTTGCAGGAACTTGCCAATACGATCCGTACGACGGCTGGCGGGATCATATCGGTCGGCGTCATTCCGACCTTTTCCGAGGCCGTAGTACCAGAAGCAGTCAGCGAGTTGTATCGCAGTAAGCCCGATGTCAGGATCATGCTGTCGACGCGCAACACGCCGGCAATCGTCGATGCGGTGCGAATGCAGCAGTTCGATTTGGGTGTTGTCGGGCGGGAACCGCCCTATGAGGGTGTCGAAACCTTGTTTCAGACATCCGTACCCTATGTATGTCTTCTGCCGGAAGAACACGCGGCAGCAAAACAGCGTGGACCGCTTGATCTGGAGGAACTCGCGAAAAGTGACGTTTTCATAACCTTTGGCGGGGCCTATCCCGACAATATGCTGGACATTGACAGAAAGCTGTCACAGGCGCTGGAGAGCCGGGCGCGCCTATCAGCCACGAACATGCCACTCATGGCCTCCCTGGTGCGAACCACCGGTGCACTGGCCATCGTTGATCCATTCTCCGCTTCGATTGCAGTGCAGCGGGGCGGTGTTGCATTGCGTCCGATCAGGCAGAACCTGACTTACAGGATTGCCGTCATTACTCGCGGCGCCGATATCCTGTCGCGCGAAGCTGGCGAATTGGCGAATGCAATCATCGGTCATTTGGCGGAAGTCTGCGCGACCATTGAGTGATCGATAGTTTTCTCGCATCGAACATCAAAGAAATTGTATTTGATGCCGCAGGCCTCGTTTCTTAGCATTCCGAGGCGATTATGCGCGCACGGGTGCGCGGGTCCGGTCTCCTCAATAAGCCTTGC
>JBPCWB010000341.1:0-5047 GCA_051009955.1 Hyphomicrobiaceae bacterium
CAGTTTGCACTGCTGGAGGCGACCTTTCTGGCCCTGGCAGCGTTCAATGTCGCGGTTTGGGCTGTTCTGGCCGGCCATTTACGGGCACGCTTTCGTAGCCAAGGTACACTGCGGATTGCCAATCGCGTTGGCGGCAGTTTCCTGATCGGTGCCGGTTTGATGACGGCGCTGGTGCGCCGCGGCAGTTAGCGCTGCTACACTGCAATTTCGCTTGCACGCGTGGCGACGCCGGCCGCGCCAGACGACAACAATGGGAGAGCGACATGGATCTGGGAATTGACGGTCTTCGCGTTCTGATCACGGCAGGGGCGTCCGGAATCGGACGGCAGATGACTGAGGCCTTTCTTGCGGAAGGTGCGAAGGTCCACATCTGCGATATCGATCGGACAGCGCTTGAGCAATTGCAGGCGGAACGTCCCGATGTCACATGGTCGCTGTGCGATGTTGCCAAACGCGATCAGGTCGCCGCAATGATGGACGAAGCCGTACAGGCATTGGGTGGGCTCGACTGCCTGATCAACAACGCAGGCATTGCTGGCCCGACCGGACGGGTTGACGAGATCGATCCGGACGACTGGGATCGCTGTCTGGCTGTGTGTATCACCGGGCAGTTCAATTGCACGCGTCTTGCCGTCCAGCATTTGAAGGCCAGCAGCAATCCATCCATTATCAATCTGTCGTCAGCGGCAGGTCGGTTCGGCTTTCCCTTGCGCGCGCCCTACGCGGCGGCAAAGTGGGGCGTGGTTGGCTTCACCAAAACGCTGGCAATGGAACTCGGTGAAAACAACATCCGCTGTAACGCCATTCAACCAGGCCCCGTCGATGGCGAACGCATCCGGCAAGTGATCGATGCCAAGGCGCGGGCGGCGAACATTGGCTTTGACGACATGCAGGAACGAATGCTGGCACATGCCTCGATCAAAAGCCTCATTCCACCGCAGCAGCTGGCGGATCTTGCGGTTTATCTCGCGTCACCACGTGCGAGCACGATTTCCGGCCAGGCATTCGCCGTTGACGGCGACATGCAAAGCCTTGCGTAGCTTCTGTCCGAGTTAGCGGTCATGGAGAAACGGATTCACATCACGGGAGCCGCAGGCAGCGGCACGACGACGCTTGGTCGCGCGCTGGCGCAGCACCTTGCATTGCCGCACTTCGACACCGATGATTTTTATTGGCTGCCGGTCGAGCCGGCTTATAGCAAGAAGCGTGATCCTGCCGCGCGGATTCGTTTGATGCAGGAGCTGTTTGCTCCGCGCCGAGCCTGGATTTTGAGCGGTTCGCTGATGGGTTGGGGCGACGACCTTGCTCCGCTGTTCGATCTCGTTGTGTTTTTGCGCGCGCCAACGGACGAACGATTGAATCGCCTGCGTCAACGCGAAATGGTTCGGTTCGGTGCGGCGGCAATCGCCGAGGGAGGAGCGCGCTACCAGGATCATGTGGCGCTTCTTGATTGGGCGACGCAGTACGACCGCTCGGATTTCGACGGCCGGAGCTTGCAGCGTCACGAGGTGTGGTTGGCTGAACTGCGTCGTCCGGTTGTTCGCTTGGACAGCACCAAACCTGTCGACGACCTCGTCGCGCAATTAACGGTCGAGATGGCAAGCAATCAACACGCATAGATCGGTGGTGTCCGCCCCACGTTTGACGTTTCCCAGCGTCACCACGCACCATTGGCAGATCCTGAAAATCGTACACCGATGTGCCGCCTGAACCAGGCTCAAAAATTCGTCAGACGTTTGCGGGCCGATTTCCGACTTTCGGTAGAACCGCTCGGCGACGTGACGCGTTAACTATAATGCGGTTGGGGTGTTTTGAAAGTCGAATTGAATATTGGTTTTGAAATGCGTACGCCACGGCAACAATTGTGTTGCGTGCCTGCAGACGAGCTACGCCTTGTTGCTGCGGTATAAAAAGACAAAACATTCGAACCGCTGACGAACTCCATTTGTAATTCTTAGGAGTAGAAATCATGCGTACATACGTTCTCACTTTGATGACGATGATCATCGGATTGGTGTCGTCTGGCTTTGCCCAGGCCACACAAACCAAGACAAAATGGGATTGGACGTCTACTGCGGTCGTTTGCGATTCGATCACGTCCTGTGATGAAAAGAAGGCCAAGAAAAAGACTTCGAGCGAGGCCGCAAAAAAAGGCCATCACGTTTGGAAATCACGGCACAAAAAAAAGCATACCAGGAAAAAAGACACGCTAAGAAAAAATACTGGCGATACCACCGGCATCATGCCAAGAAAACCCATAAACGGCATCGCAAATATGCGCACCGCAAGCATCATCGCAAGCATAAGTATCGCAATCGAAAAATGGCGAAAGCCAAGAAAATGCATTTGCGAATGCACGGTAAGAAATGGCGCAGCAAGTATCGCAAGCGCCATGGTGACAAGCGCTGGGCGCACAAGCATGCCAAGCGCAAGGATATGAAATCACGGCGTCACAAGAATGGTTGGCGTGACCGGGCGCACGATCGCAAGCGTTGGTCCAAGCATGCGCGCCGCGACCGGTGGGCCGATCATCGCGACCGCAGTCATCATCGCAGCCGCAAGAGCGGACGCCACGCAGGCAAGGGTCGTCACGGCGGACGTGGAGGCAAAGGCCATCAGAGTGGACGCGGCGGCAAAGGCCACGGTGGCAAAGGACATCACGGCAGTCGCGGCGGCAAGGGCGGTCATGACGGAAAAGATGGTCATGGCGGCAAAGACGGCCACGACGGTAAGGGCGACCACGACGGCAAAGATGGTCAAGACGGTAAAGATGGTCACGACGGAAAAGACGGCAAGGACAGTTAGAGCATCGTTGTTCTGAGTTGACCGATCCACGCCTCTCGTCATTTGCATTTGGCGCCGTCCGGTGAGGATGTCCGAGTGGCGTGGGCCTTCTGAGATTGACCAAATTCGCAGATCATGGGCCCAAATCGTGGCCCATCACTCCTGGTCCTGAGCCTAGACGTGCGCGCCTGGATCCCATCGGCATTGCGCGCAGCTTGGAGCGCAAATCCTCGAGCCGGCGATCGTGCCGGCGCAACACTCCCTACATCACCGCGCCCACCTGCCACGGCACGAATTCGTTATCGCCATATCCGAGTGCTTCCGATTTGCTCGTTTCGCCCGAGGCAACACGGAGAATGTGATCGAAGATCTCCTGACCTTTTTGCTCCAATGACACGCCGTCGAGGACATCACCGCAGTTGATATCCATGTCCTCGCGCATGCGGTCATACATGTCGGAGTTGGTCGCGAGCTTGATCGACGGCGACGGTTTGCAGCCATAGGCCGAGCCGCGTCCCGTGGTGAACGTCACGATGTTGCAGCCGCCTGCAACCTGGCCGGTGACGGAGACGGGGTCGTAACCCGGCGTATCCATGAAGCAGAAACCTTTGGCGTCCACCTGTTCGGCATAGCGGTAAACGCCGCGCAATGTCGTTGAGCCGCCCTTGGCGGTGGCACCGAGGGATTTTTCCAGAATGGTGGTCAAGCCCCCGGCCTTGTTGCCAGGCGACGGATTGTTGTCCATGGAGCCATTGTTCTTGGCGGTGTAATCCTGCCACCACTCGATTATGTCGACGAGCTTGCGCCCGACCTTCGGTGTTGCGGCGCGGCGGGTGAGCAGGTGCTCGGCGCCGTAGATCTCTGGCGTTTCGCCGAGGACGGCGGTTCCGCCGTGGCGAACCAGGAGATCGGCGGCGAGGCCGAGCGCGGGATTGGCCGTGATGCCCGAATAGCCATCCGACCCGCCACATTGTAGCGCGACCATCAACTCGGACGCCGATACAGTCTCGCGGCTTGCTTGATTGGCCAGTGGCAGCATCTCCCGGATGCGGTCGACACCGGCTTCGATGGTCTTGCGGGTGCCGCCGGTGTCCTGGATGGTCATAGTGAATAGGTTCTCGCCTTCCTTGAGGCCGTATTTCTCCTTCAGCCGAGCGATTTGAAACACCTCACAGCCAAGGCCGACGATCAACGCGGCGGCGATGTTGGGATGACTGGCCATACCCCATTGTGTGCGTTCGAGGAATTCGAAGCCGGCGCTGTTGGTTGCCATGCCGCAACCGGTGCCGTGCACCATGGCAATCACGCCGTCGACGTTGGGATAATCTTTGAGGACACCGGAGTTGTTGAGCTCCTGCGCCATAAAGCGGGCGACGGAGGCCGAGCAGTTCACGCTGGTCAAGATCGCGATGTAGTTGCGGGTGCCAACTCTGCCGTTCCGGCGGCGGTAGCCTTGAAACGTGGCGCGCTGCTCCACCGGCAGGATCGCTTCGTTGGAGGCGCCTTCGGCAAAAGCGTAGTCTCGGTCGAATTCGGCGTAGGCGCAGTTGTGCGTGTGGACGTGTGCGCCAGGAGCAATGTCTTCGCTGGCAAAGCCGATGATCTGCCCGAATTTCAGGATCGGCTGACCCTTCTGAATTTTGGCAATGGCCATCTTGTGGCCCTTCAGGACGCGGCCTGTGGTTTCAATTCCATCGGTAACCGTTCCTGGCTTGAGACCATCGACGGCTACAAGAATGTTGTCATCGTCATGGAGACGAAGGGTGCGCGGCGTCGCGGCGGGACGGTCTGACATTGGGCTGCTCATTCATGATGAAAGAATTGGTGAGGAATTATCATGACCCTCCCACACATCCGCCGCAAGGTGCAGTCGACGCCGCACGTGGTTGGATGCTGCGCCCACCTAGCGTGATCCGACTCGGGCAGTATTGCGCGCCCTTTGCAGTCCGCCTCCCCATCCCCAAGGGCACGAATTCATTGCCGGTGGCAAAGGGAGAGGACGGGTTCTATGCAATCCGGTGGAGTTTTTTAACAAACTGCCGGGTGCCGCAGAGAAGACTATACTGACCTTATTGAATTCTGAATTCAGAATGCTATAAGTACCTCGATCAGTTCTCGTGGGAGCAAATGGTGCTAAGTCAGGTAACAGCCGCGCCGGCGTTGATCGATCAGGTGCATGACCGGCTTGTTGCGGCCATTGCCAATGGTGATCTGAGCCCTGGCCAGCGGCTCACCCAGGAAAGCGTTGCCGCTATGCTGGGGG
>JBPCWB010000342.1:0-6367 GCA_051009955.1 Hyphomicrobiaceae bacterium
CACCTTCGATCTTCTGGGCGGACTGCACACGATTGCGATTCCACCTGCAGAACACGCGACCGTCGGCCGTGTCGAACAGTGGTTGGCCGTAGGCTGGTTCTTCGTCGGGCGCCTCTTCGTTCTGACGACTAAAGTAGAATTTCTGGCACGCCACTTCGGCCAGGTCAGGCCGCTCCGCGATCAGCATCTTACGCGCCGTAAGACTGCTGGAGATCATGCTCTGGCCGCCGGACTTTGCCGTGTTATAGCAGCCGAGGGTGGCCAGGTCGGCGCCGTCAGCATGAAAGTCAAGCTTGGCGTCCGAGGAAAAGCCGCGGCCGCTTGCCGAGCGATAGTCGGTGCCGATATTGCGCACCTGGGAGATGTACTGCGTTGCGCGCCCTTGTGGGCGGGCGACGCCGGCGTGCAAACCTATGGCCCAGTTCAAGAGCTCGAACTCTTTCTCGCTCAAGCCTTGCCGCGGCAGGCCACGCACGATGGCAAGGCCGCGGCCGTGCAGTGCTTCTTCCATTGCGCGTGCAATCAGTGGGCAGGCCGGGCCGAAATCAAAATCGTCCCGACGATAGTCAAGGAGAGCGCGGTCCTGGTCGTAGGCATACTTTGCGAGATCTGCGAGATAATTGCGCGTTTTAGGATCTACCTCGAAAACCCAGCTGCGATCCCGCTCCAGGTCCGCGGCCGTCCACTCAGCGGCAGAGTCTTTGTCAGTGTGTTCCACGGCGTCTCTCTATGAAGCAACGGGCCATTGCGTATTGGTCTGTTCGCCCTTATCGGCTCAATTCACTGTTGGTAGGCCCTCGTCCTCTCGGATGTCGTTGATGACCTCTTTCACGCGCTGGCGAAGTGGCGCGTACTGTAGGCCGAATTCTTCGACAAGGCGTCGATTGTCGATCAGGTAATTGCTCGATAGCTCACGACCGCCCGTATCTGCTTCAAAACGGATGTCCGCGTCCGGTAGAAACTCTTTGACCATGGCCGCAAGTTCCCCAAGGCTGACCGTCGTGCCGCCGGAATTGTAGGTCTCGTGCTGAGGTTGGTCCGACAGCAGGACACGCGCGAACGCCTCGGCCATATCCTTGACATGAATGACGCAGCGCATGG
The DNA here is from genome assembly GCA_051009955.1 of Hyphomicrobiaceae bacterium. Taxonomy (GTDB): domain Bacteria; phylum Pseudomonadota; class Alphaproteobacteria; order Rhizobiales; family Hyphomicrobiaceae; genus Tectiglobus. The sequence goes on from JBPCWB010000342.1 coordinate 1,102, forward strand.
CATCCGCGTGAGGAAACGTAACAGGCTGGCCGCGTGCCGGCTGGCACATGCAGTTGACGTGATCTAGGGAGCCGAACTTCTTGTCGGGGCCGGTTACGTTAGCGGGACGAACGCAGGTGATCGCCATGCCATAGGCGCGGCGATAATCGTGGGCCTGCCATTCGTTGATGATCTTGTTGATGGCGTACTGAGTGTTGCCGAGCCTTTCCGTCGTTTCATCGAGCAGGCGTTCTCCAAAAAGGGACTGCTGGCCCGTCACAGCCAATGAGCTGGCGAAGACCGTGTGCTTGACTCCGCACCTGCGTGCCGCCTCAAAGCAATTGTCCATCCCCTGGACATCCAACTTGAAGGCCGTATGCGGTGCGAGCTCACCGATGAAATAGGAAAGATTAATCAGCCGTTCTGCTCGGCTCTCTTGGACCGCTCCGATCACGTCATCGAATTGCGTGACGTCACCGCGAACGACGGTGACCTTGTCGCCGAGATCTGCGAAGGCGGCGGTTGCGCCGGCAACATCAATGTCGATACAAGTTACATCATGCCCGGCGGCCGCCAGGATCGGAATCATTCGCCGCCCGATGAAGCCGGCGCCGCCAACAACCAATATCGACATGCTACTCACTGTGCTCCCGCATCAAACTTGCCGATCACGCTACCAGATCCATCGGCGGCGCGACGTCCTGATCCAGCCGCCGGTCGATCAGTCCGACTTCGCAGGCTTTGATCTGCTGGGCGAGGTATTTCGAGTAGATCCTGACGTGCGGCAGTCCACCACCGACAAACCAGAGGCCTGGTTGTGGCGTGCGGCACCACATGTTGCGCAGTTCTCCGCCCTTATCGAATCCCCAGACAGGGCCGAGGCGGTCGGCGATCGCGTCACCAAGATAGTGGCGGACGACGTCTTGCTGGTTCTTGTAACCTGTGGCAGCAACGATCACGTCAGCTTCGGCGATGCTGCCATTCTGCAGCAGCAGACCGGAAGGCACCGCGCGCTCGATATCCCGGTGGTGCAAGAGTTTGACCTTGCCGTCGACAATAAGCTCGGAGGCACCAACATTGAAGTAATAGCCACCACCGCGACGCAGATACTTCATTTGATAGCCGGTGTCGTCAGGCTCGCCGTTGTCCAAGCGGAATCCTCGAGCCGCGAGTCCGTCAAGAAGTTCCCGATCAGCTGCCTGGCAGGCCGCCGCCGTCATTTGATAACCCTTGACGAGCACGGGATAGGGCGATGCGGTGGCGATTAGATCGCATTCCTCGACAGGCGTATCCCTCTGGTAGAGTTCGTAGATGCGCTGGGCTTCTTTCAGGCTCACGACCAACGTCGTATTGCGTTGGACGATCGTCGTGTCGACGCCGGACTCGTAAAGGTCGTGGGCGACGTCGTGACCGCTGTTGCCGGTGCCAAGGACGATTGCCTTTCCGTCCTTCCACTTGCCGCCCGACATGTAGGCGCTCGAGTGAAGCAGTTCACCCTCAAAGTCTTCCAGTCCAGTGATGTCCGGCATCACTGGGATTGCACTCACGCCTGTCGCGAATATGACATGGCGCGGCCTTAGAACGCTCTCACCACCATTTTCACGTCGGATCTTGAGCTGCCAGAGATCTGCTGCTGCATCATAACTGCCGTCGACAAGTTCACTGGAGGTCCAGACGTTGATCTCCATCGTGTCGGCATAGAATTCAAGCCAGTTTGCGATTTTGTCCCTTGGGATGTAGACCGGATAATTCGTCGGGAATGGCATGTACGGCATGTGGTCAACGAAGACCTCATTGTGCAGGACGAGATTGTGGTAGCGTTTGCGCCAGGCGTCGCCGACGCGTTCGTGTTTGTCGATGACGAGCGTGTCAACACCCAGCACATTGAGACAGGCCGCGATACCCAGGCCGGACTGGCTGCCGCCGATGATGACGACCGCCGGATCGCGATCGGCGTAGGCAATCTGCCGATCACGAATGTCCTGCCAATTGTCTGAACCGAAGCCACCGGACCACTCTTCGCCGCGCGGCCTGCGGTCTCCGATTTGTTGTTCGTGCCCATTGATGTCATCCAATGTCGTGAGCATCACCCAAGCGGCGAACCCGTCCGTGTTGTCAGGTGCCGGCACAAGACGCAACACACCGCTTCCTCGTCCACTCGCGGTCTCGAAATCGATGATGGCCTCGATGGTGTCAATGCCCACGCGCTGCACCCACTGCGGCCGCGTATGTTTGTCCGAAATAACGAAGTTTTGTGGCCGGACACGGGGCACGAGATCACGCAGTGCCGAGATGATGGCCTCACGTCCGCTAAACGTGCGGATATGCCAGGTGAAGGCGACCAGATCCCGCCAGTGACTATCGCTGAGAAACAATTCGGTCACGGCATCAAAATTGCCGGCAGTTAGTTTGCTCTCGAAGGAACTCAGCCAGTTGGAGACTGCTTGTGCTGGTGCAGTTGACGTCGCTTGATTGGACATCTTCGAGTGTCTCCTAGGTCGATTGCGGGTCTCCGGCATCCAACGCGCCAGCGATGGCCGAGATTGTCATCCGCCCAATTCACATCATCCTCTCCGGTAGCAGACCAAATTTGTCCCTGCGAGGCGAGATGGTCAGTGCTGTTTGTGCCTGATATCCTATTTGCGATGCCGGTTCGGAAATGGACGCAGCGACTCTAGATTGGATGGAACGGTGACATGAAGAGGTCTCTCATTATCGGTGCCTCTCGTGGTCTTGGCCTGGCGATGGTGGATGAACAGCTTCGTCGCGGCTGGCGGGTCACGGCCACCGTGCGGTCTCCGTCAGAAGGCCTCACAGCATTGCAGAATGAAGCTGGCGACCGCCTGACAGTCGAAAAGCTGGACATCAATGATGGCCAGCAACGACTGGCCTTGGCAGAACGCCTGAAGGGGCAGACCTTCGATCTGTTGTTCCTCAACGCGGGCATTCTCGTCGGTTGGGATAAGCCGATCGAGGATATTCCTGACACCGATGTGGCCTCGACGTTTTTCACCAATGCGATCAGCCCCATTCGCTCGGCTGCGGCCTTGTCCGACACCGTGGCGGCCGGCGGCATGATTGCGTTCATGTCGTCCATCCTGGGCAGCATCGAGGCCAATCGCGACGGACGGGCGGATCTCTATCGCGCAAGTAGGGCGGCACTGAATTCTCTGGCCACTAGCTTTTACGCACGACATGCGGACCGTGATCTCACAATGCTGCTGCTCCATCCTGGCGTCGTGCGGACAGCCATGGGTGGCCCGAACGCGCCGTTGGACATCGAGACAAGTGTCCAGGGGCTCGCTGACGTGATCGACGCGCGTTGGGGTTCAGGCGGGATCAAGTTTGTCGATTACTGTGATGACGTCATTCCGTGGTAGGTCCTGGAGCCGGAGCCTGACCTGCCGCAACGGTTGTGCCGCTTTTACATTCGGAGCACGATTTTCGCTGCCCTTGCGGCCCCGTCGTGCAATTCGCGAAAGGCGTCGGCGCCGTCTCGCAATGGCCTCTGCTCCGTCCAGATGATGTTGCCGAATGTGCCAGCGGCAAGGCCGGCCAGGGTCTCGCGAAACTCGACCATTGTGTACGTATAAGTCCCAATAAAAGTGATCTCCTGCAATGTCATCTTGCGGACGTCGAGACCGCCGCTTCCGGATGCCAGCCCTATGTGGACAATGACACCGCCAGGGTGAACCAAGCGAGACGCCGCCTCGCGCGAGCGTTCCCCGCCGTAGGTGTCGACAACAAGATCGATTGACGAAGCCGCCGGCTCGCTTGAACTGCCAGGCGCATACGTGCGGAACTGTCCGCCATCTTCGATGAGTGACCGCCGCAGATCACTGGGCTCGGCGATTGCCAGTTTTTGGCAGCCGCGTGAGTGAAGAATGTGGGCCGCGCCTAAGCCGATCGCACCACCGCCGATAACGGCGACGCTGGCCGCGGTCAGGGGCCCGTTGAGCACGTTCTCAGCCAGATTGATGGCATGGTACGAAACAGCCATCGGTTCGGTCAGCGCAGCAAGCTCATACGGTATCGCGTCCGGAAGCTCGACCAGGTTCGACGATGGAACGGTGACGAATTCGGCAAATGCGCCCGGCCGCGGCATCATCGAGATGATTTGACGACTGGAACAGAGGTTCGGCCGGCCGCTCAAGCAGTCGTCGCATGTCCCACAAGTCACCAAGGGATTGATTGCAACGCGCTTGCCGGCGAGCGGGCCGTCCAAAACCTCTCCCGCGGCTTCGTGGCCGAGGATCAATGGTGCTGGCCGGCGCTCATCATGACCGAGGTAGGCATGCATGTCCGAGCCGCAAATGCCGCAGGCCGCGATTTTGACAAGGGTATCCGTATTGCTTTTCGGGTCCGGCTCGTCGCGGTACTCAAGACTTTGCGGACCAGTGTAGACCAGCGCTTTCATTGTGCCTCACTTTGCGGTGTAGCCGCCGTCGACCGGAATGATCTGGCCAGTCACATAGCGTGATGCGCGCGACGCCAGAAATAGCAAGGCACCGTCCAGGTCGGGTAGCTCGCCGTTTCGTCCGATGCAGGTCATCGCCGCGTGGTGGGCTGCGGTTGCGGGATCTTCGAAGACAGGAGCAGTCAACTCGGTTGGAAAGAAACCGGGCGCGATGGCATTGGCAACTACACCGCTTCCACCGCCGGACCAGGCTTCGGCCATGGCACGGGTCAATTGGCCGACACCGCCTTTGGCGGCCCCATACGCGATGCCGTTGGCAAACGCACGGGTCGTCTGCAGCGACGCGATATTGATGATGTTTCCTTTACCTGCCGTCCGCATGGCGGGCACACAAGCACGGGACAGATAAAACGGTGCCGAAAGGTTTAGTGCGAGCGTATCGGCCCAGGTCTGAGGATCGATGGCATCGGCAGCGAGGCGCGGATTGATCCCGGCAGCGTTGACGACGATCGTTGGATCACCCGCTTCCACCCGAACCACTGCAGCAAGGTCGTCAAGGCAACGAATATCAGAGACATCCCAGGCAACAGCGATCGCGTCCGCGCCGCTCTCGCGAAGCTCTGCGACAGCTTCGTCGAGATTCTTCTGCCGACGAGCGACCAAGACGACCTTTGCTCCCGCCTGGGCGAGAACGCCGGCCATGTGGCGGCCGATACCGGACGAGGCGCCAGTCACGAGAGCAACCCGGTGCTCGACGGAAAACAAATTGCCAACGAAGGTATTCATGGACGCAGGCCCCGCTCAAAAGTCCTGGGCATCCAGGTTGAAGTTTTCCCCGGGGAAGTATTTGGCCAGCCTGACGTCCGATGT
>JBPCWB010000343.1:0-12148 GCA_051009955.1 Hyphomicrobiaceae bacterium
TTGTGAAGCCGACCAAGTCGTTCCGTCGGCCGACTGCCGAGGAAAATGCCGCGCTGGAAGTGCTCGGTGCAAGACTCGCAACCGCTGAACCGAACGCTTCGGCGGAAGACTTGCAAGCCATCGTCTATGAAGTCGGCAAGCAGAACGGTTTTGCTGACAATCTCCGTGACTGGTTCAAAGCCATTTACGAAGTGCTGCTCGGTCAATCCCAGGGGCCGCGCTTCGGTTCGTTCATCGCTCTATATGGTGTCGAGGAAACGCGCGCATTGATCGCAAAAGGCCTGGACGGATCCCTGACGACAGACTAAGGCGCTTCGCCAGCGGGTCCGCGCGCGCGCCAGTCTGAAACGATCGCCTGCGCGTCAGCGCGCTTGCGCCAGCCTTCACGGATGTCACGCCAGCGAAAACGGATCGAGTTCATCACGATTTCGCTGTCGTCGACCTTGAACTCATCGGTGACAGGAGCAGCGCGGACCAATTCCACCGGGCTAACGGAAAAAGCAGCATCCCGGTCCGCCATCCGGCTCCAATCAATTGTCTTCATGCGCTGCAAGAATTCCGGCACCACACGGTCCCTGGTTTCCGCGGCTTCGGGTGCTGCGAACGATTGCGCCACTATCTGTTCAATGCTGGCTAACGCCAGCCTCTGCGTGTCCGAGTCATCAAGCCCGGTTTCCGCGGCACAATGCGCTGCCGTAAAGATCGCAAGATCGGACAAGCAGGCACTGTAGACCTGCCACTTTGCGAAGTTGATCGAGGCAACAAAGACATCGTCTTGAAATAGTTCAGGATATCGCGTCCCCATGCGAGTCTTGAGGTAGCCGTAAAGAGACTTCTGGCTGACAAACGCCGATCGCGAATCGATAAATTCAGTCAGGGCCTCAAACGTCTCGATGCGTCCGCGATCGAAGCGGTGGGGGAGGAAGTCCTGAAACCAGCCAACAAGCTCTCGAAACCTGTCAAAAACAGGCAAATTCAATACTTTACCCTCCCAAACGCGGTCGCGACAGTATTTTGAGGACCGAACCCTGTCAATCGCAGGCAATTAGACTTAATGCCAATTTCGCATTCACCGCGTCTGCTGCCAAATACCGCCGTCCGAAAGGTGAATCGCACGAGTCAGCGGTTCAACTTATCAGGCGTTGGCGAGAGACACCAATGGGCCAACTTGTACCATTCGCCGGTCATTCACGGCGGGCACGATCAATGCGGCTTGCGAGCTTTGCTGGCAGGCCATCCAGTGCTGGCCGCGACTCTTGCCATCTGGCGACTCTGGAACGCCATCGGAAGCACAACGGCACCAAGACCTTCGCGTTCCGAAGTTGTCCGGTCGAACAAAGGGTACCGGGTTCGCACGAACCCAGAACCATAAAGAGATCATCATGGGGACGAGCAAACGCAATTGGGAGAAAAAGCTATGGCTGAGCCATCAGAGGCTGCGAGACGCCACTGGAACAGCACGTTCTGGCTGACCATTTTTATTTTGGTGCTCTGGTTCATCTTTGCCTTCGGCGTCCACTGGTACGCCAAGGCGCTGAATGAAATGTCGTTTATGGGCTTCCCGTTAGGCTACTACCTGGCCGTTCAAGGTTCGCTGGCTATCTTTGTGGTTCTGATCTTCGTCCAGAACTGGATTCAGGATGCGATCGACAATGCTGCCGGCTTTGACAGCAACGAAAAAACCTGAGCGACCGGCGAAAACCAATGACATTCGTTCGCAGTTGTCGTTCGAAACGAAACTGCGAAACACAGAACCAAGCTTTTGAGGATTAGAAATGTCCGATACAGGAGCGGGTGGCGAGTTTAAAGGTAAGACCTTTATCGACAACCTACCCAAGATCTACGGGATGTATACAGGCGGTTTCATCGTCTTCATCCTGCTCATGGCTGTCCTGGAGCAACTCGGCGTCTCCGCAGCCACCATTGGCATCTTGTTCGTTGCCTTTACGATCTTCATCTATGCGGCGATCGGCTGGCTCTCGCGCACCATGCAGGTCGATGCCTACTACGTTGCCGGCCGCGAAGTGCCGCCGGTCTTCAATGGCATGGCCACGGCCGCAGACTGGATGTCCGGCGCGTCGTTCGTCGCTCTTGCCGGCGGCATCTACTTCGGTGGACACGGCTACCTTGCCTTCGTTGTCGGCTGGACCGGTGGCTACGTGCTCGTCAACTCGTTGATGGCACCGTATCTGCGCAAGTTCGGTTGCTACACCGTGCCGGACTTTATCGGGACCCGATACGGCGGCAACACAGCCCGACTCTGTGCCGTGATCATTCTCGTCGTGGCGTCGTTCACCTACGTGACCGCGCAGATCAACGCGACAGGAACGATTGCATCCCGCGCACTTCAGATTCCTTTCGAAGTCGGCGTCTGGTTCGGCCTACTGGGAATTCTGCTGTGCTCGATGCTCGGCGGTATGCGTGCCGTGACCTGGACCCAGGTCGCCCAGTACATCGTGCTGATCATCGCCTACCTCGTGCCGGTTATCTGGATGTCCAACAAGCAGGCATTTGGCGTCATTCCACACTTCTCATACGGTGATGCCGTGGCAAAGATTGCCGAGTTGGAAGGACAGCTGAACGTCGGTGCCAAGGCGGCGGAATCTTTCGCTGGTCTCAAGGTTCTGACGAGCTTGCACAACGCACCCGGCGAGCCTGGTTCAATGGCAAGCTGGAGGTTCGTCACTCTGGCGCTTTGCATGATGGCTGGTACCGCTTCGTTGCCGCACATCCTGATGCGTTATTTCACGACGCCATCAGTTCGTGCCGCGCGTAAGTCCGTTGCCTGGTCGCTGTTGTTCATCTTCTTGCTGTACTTCACAGCGCCAGTGCTGGCGACTCTGACCAAGCTGCAGCTTCTCGATCCAAGTCTCCCGACCGCGATTATCGGCAAGTCGTTCGCCGATGTTGGCAATCTGGAATGGATCAAGAACTGGTCGAACGTTGGCTTCTTGAAGATCGTCGACAGCAATGGTGACGGTATTCTGCAGATCAACGAGTTCTACATGCGGTCAGGCATCGTCGTTCTGGCCACGCCAGAGATTGCGGGACTGCCGTACGTGATCTCAGGTCTCGTCGCGGCCGGTGGTATGGCAGCGGCCATGTCGACTGCCGACGGTCTGCTGCTGGCGATCGCCAACGCGCTCAGCCACGATCTGTACTACAAGATCATCGATCCGAAGGCAGAAACGAAGACGCGGTTGATCGTCGCTCGCATCCTGCTGATCATAATCGGTGCAGCCGGTGCGGCCGTGGCCAGTTTGAAACTGACTGGTATTCTCGGGGCGGTTGCCTGGGCATTCTGTTTCGCGTGCTCCGGTTTGTTCTTCCCGCTTGTCCTTGGTGTTTGGTGGAAACGCGCAAACCGGCAGGGTGCCATCGCCGGGATGGTCTTCGGATTTGGTGCAGGCGCCCTGTACCTCTACCTGATCTACAACAATATCATTGATCCGGTCTGGGGCCTCGACGGTCTGCGGTTCGGCATCATTGGCATGCCGGTCAGCTTGATCGCCATGGTTGTGGTCAGCCTCATGACCGAGGCACCGGACGCCGAAACTCAGGCGATGGTCGACCAGGTTCGTATCCCATCGGGTAACACGATCCTTGATCAATCACACTAAGTGGCTGTAGTCATTTAGAACGTGTCGGGGGCAGGCCACTGCCCCCGATTTTGCATCTGGGACAGCTAAAGAACAAAGAGCACGTCATGACGGCTTCTTTCCCCATCTGGGTGATCATCATCGACTATGTGCTCGGAATGATTATGTGGACGCTCATCGGGCGAGCCGCCATGAATGTTTTTCTGCCCGAAGATTCAAGTTTCTTCTTTATGAAATTCTTTGTTCGCTCAACAAATCCGATTATTCGGATCTTTAAGCCAGTCACACCAAGTTTCCTCGTCGAACCATTAGTGCCGCTGTTCGTTGCCTGGTTCTTCTATATGTTCCGCTTCTACCTGATGCCCTGGCTGTTGGGATACTCGGTCATGGGCATGCTGTCGTTCCCACTCGAGGGTGAGATTGCCCGGGCCATCTATCAATGGTCCAATTAATGCCTGTTCAGACAGTCAGATCGTGCGGCCCTGCTGCCGCTCAATGGCTACGGCAGCAGTGCCGCGATAGATCTATTTGCAGGCTTTCTGACTGGCCGTGCACGAGGACAAAACGAACTCGTACTTGCACGCCACCGAGATCTTGCCGTGTCCCTTCATACCCTGCAGGCTGATTGAGCTCTGAAGAGATGCCTTGGCCAATTCGGCGGCCAGCGGCGACGTCAACATGACGGCTGACACACTGGCTTTCACACACTTGCCTGCCTGCGCAGAGATGGGTCCGACAGCAGTCCCAAACAGCAGAACACATCCCGCAATTACGCTTACGATTTTCATGACACTAACCTCCATTTCGCAGCTTTGGCTGCAGGATCGATTAGGCCACGCTTGCGCCTCGAGCGAAATGCCGCCGCACAGATTTCAGACACTTGAGTTGCGGCAGCACCACAGAGCCCTTCACGGCGAAACGCATGTGATGGTCGGTCCCGCCCCACTTCGACCTAAGTCAGCACGGAGATCTTTCGCCGAGTGATCAGTTCAAAGTCGATCTCTGCGCCGATACCCGGCGTTTCCGGACAACGCGCCAGCCCTTCTTTGCCGATTTCGATTTCGTTGATAACGCCGAACTTGTGAGCGCCATGAGGCAGCAGAACCTCGAAATAGGTGGTGTTGGGAAGAGCGCACGCAAAATGAAGTTGCGCCATATTGTTCAATGAGTTGCCGCCGTGGTGCACCTCGTAGTTCATATGGAAGGCTTCTGCCAGGTGCGCTGTTTTGATCATGGTGGTGAGGCCACCTTTGACCGGGATGTCACCGCGTAGGGCATCCGTGGCGCGCTCCGTCACCCAGATCGCATAGGTTCCCAGATCGCCTTGCGGATACTCGGTGGCAAGCAGCGGAATATCCAGCTTGTCGCGCAGCTTGACGTAGGAATAGATATCTTCCTCGTTGAGAGGGTCCTCATACCAGCGAAACCGCAAGTCTTCGATGGCACGCCCAACGCGAAGAGCGTCCGGATAGGCATAGCTCCAGGTCGAATCGAGCATGAGATCGTAGTCGTCGCCGACGGCCGCGCGTACCGCTTCGCAGACCTTGATATCCTCTGCAGGGTCCTGCGGCGGATGGATCTTATAGGCTTTCCAACCATCGCTCTGAAACTGCAAGGCCTCTTCGGCGTATGACTCACGGCTGTCGAGCACCTGGCTTGATGCATAGGCGCCGATAGAATTGCGCCCGGCACCGAGATACTTGTACAGCGGCAAGCCCACGACCTTGGCTGCGATGTCCCACAACGCCGTGTCGCAAGCGCCGACCGTACGCAACCCCATGTTCCGTTGCCGGCCACGCATCGCGACATGGAGTGTTTCGCGCGCAAGCGGATCCTGCCCCATCAAGACTGGTTTCAGGAAGCGGATCAGCGCGCCAGCATCGGTTTCCGCCGGATTTGTCGCCGAGCCGAGAAACGCGTGCCCTTCGACACCGGCATCGGTTTTGATGGTCAGCAGTCCGAGATTGCTGTGCCCAGCGCGATTCTGCGAACCAGCATGATAGCGTGTTGGCGGAATGTCGGCCCACTCGAATAGCGTCAAGTCGACGGCGTCAATCTTCATCTAAATCACCAGCCCATGAGTATGAGATTGTCGCGATAATTCTGGCACGGCTCCAGCGCGGCCTCAATCACATGAGAGTTCGTCTGCTGCGCGGCCTTGCCAACTTGTAAACGGGAACAGGCTCAGATTGCTATTGTAGAACCGGCTGTCTTCCGTCACTTCAGCCCCAATCCACGATGGCAGGCTGAGGTCCTGATCCTCGGATGCAAGCTCGACTTCGGCCAGTGTCAGGCCGGCATTGGCCCCCTCAAAAACATCGATCTCCCAATCCACATCTTTGATCGTCACAAGATGCCGCGTCTTTTCAATCGTCAGGCCACTCCCGAATGCCATCAATTGTTCAGCATCTTCCAACGGAATCGCATATTCGAACTCAAGACGACTGAGACCGGCGCGGCTCGATTTGAGTGTCAGCGTTGCATGACCGGTATCAACGACCCGGACCCTTGCCGAGAAACCGCCGTCGCGATTGAGATAGGCCTGGCAGACATGCTTGGTTGCAGAGACCAGCCCGCGCCAGTCGTTATTCGAGACAAGAAATTTCCGCTCGATTTCTAGTGCCATCTGCTCCGAGCCTCGATAACCGCCTCTCTGACAACGCTAACATGTTGCCAATCCACCCCAAACCCATCGTTTTGACCGTTTTGCGTGCGCCGCATCAATGAAACCATCATGCTCAGCACAGATCGCAAAAGTCATCCTGGACCGGCCAGCCAAACAACGTGCGCTGCATCCGACGGTTCCAAAGTGTTGCTCTGGCAGAAAAAGCTTGCCCGACTGCAATTAGGTCAGCTATGCTGTCCTTTGTCGGGGTCCCATCGAACATCATTGGGTCGCGCCTGCTGGTGGCGACGCATGGCAAGTTCAGCTAAAACGTGCGGGAAACTGGCTGGGAGATCCCTCCCACAAACCAGTAGTCGTGACGCGCAGCCGAATATGCCGCGCGTTGACACGGGTCGCTTCGGCCGCGAGCACTTTGCGTGTCCTGCACGGAGCGAACGGCTTAGTCGAGACGAGAACCTAGGGTTTGCTCGCTGCGCCGAAGCTGAAGGGGATGGGCAGCCGTTGTTGCCCATGCGTATCCCTTTGATTTACGAAACTGTTGACTCTGCGGGCGCTCAGCCTCCGGAGAGAGCGAGAGACTAGCAATGACGAGGCAGCCCGACATGACTCATGCGCACATGCCGATGACACCGCGCCGTTCGGCTGGCAGCCCCGCCGCTCAGGGGTTGTATGATCCGCGGAACGAGCATGACGCCTGCGGCGTTGGCTTCATTGCCGATCTCAGCGCAAAGAAATCACACAAAATTATCGAGGACGGGCTCAAAATCCTCGTCAATCTGACCCACCGCGGGGCAGTCGGCGCTGATCCGCTAGCGGGCGACGGCGCAGGAATGCTGCTGCAGATTCCTGATGAGTTTTTCAGGTCGGAATGCCAATCGCTTGGAATCGAATTGCCGGCCGAGGGCGAATACGCGGTCGGTCATATCTTCTTGCCGGGCGACAAGCGTTTCCGACGCGAATGTGAGGCGCAATTCGAGAAATCCTGTAAGGAAGAAGGATTGGTGTTTTTGGGCTGGCGGGATGTGCCAACAGACAACAGCTGTCTGTCGGAACCGACAATCGCAGTCGAGCCCTATCATCGCCAGGCCTTCATTGCCCGCGGGCCCAACATTTCCGACGACAACCACTTCGAGCGCAAGCTCTACATCGTCCGCAAGGTCGTCAATAATGCGATCCATGCCAAATTCGCCGAACTCGGCATGTCGGACAGCGACAACGACTTCTACATTACATCGCTGTCGAGCCGGACGGTCGTCTATAAGGGCATGTTCCTGTCCGACCAGCTGGGCGCCTATTATCTCGATCTCAAGGATGAACGCTTGAAGTCGGCGCTGGCATTGGTGCATCAGCGCTTTTCGACCAACACGTTCCCATCCTGGAAGCTGGCGCATCCCTATCGCATGGTGGCGCACAACGGCGAGATCAACACACTGCGCGGCAACGTCAACTGGATGGCGGCACGCCAGGCGTCGGTCTCCTCCGAACTCTTCGGCAATGACCTCAGCAAACTCTGGCCGGTCTCATACGAAGGTCAGTCGGACACGGCCTGTTTCGACAATGCGCTCGAGTTCCTGACGATGGGCGGCTATTCGCTGTCCCATGCGGCAATGATGTTGATTCCGGAAGCCTGGGCCGGCAATCCGTTGATGGATGCCAATCGCCGTGCATTTTACGAGTACCACGCAGCCCTCATGGAGCCCTGGGACGGACCGGCTGCGGTCGCTTTCACGGACGGCCGTCAGATCGGTGCGACGCTGGACCGTAACGGCCTGCGCCCCGCTCGTTATTTCGTGACCAAGGATGGCATGGTCATTATGGCCTCCGAGGCCGGCGTTCTGCCGACGCCCGAGGAAAACATCGTCGAGAAGTGGCGCCTGCAGCCCGGCAAAATGCTGCTCATCGATCTGGCTCAAGGCCGCATCATTTCCGACGATGAACTCAAGGCTGATCTCGCCGCCAAGCATCCCTATCAGACCTGGCTCGACCGCGCGCAGATCACCGTCAGTGATCTTCCCGCGGTGAACGCGCGCGCACCAAAGACCAATGTCTCTCTTCTCGATCGCCAGCAGGCGTTTGGTTACACCCAGGAAAGCCTGAAATTCCTGATGGCTCCGATGGCCCACACGGGTCAGGAGGCGATTGGTTCTATGGGAACCGATACGCCGTTGTCCGCGCTATCGGACAGATCGAAGCTGCTACATACCTATTTCAAGCAGAATTTCGCGCAGGTCACGAACCCACCAATCGACCCCATTCGGGAAGAACTGGTGATGTCGTTGGTCTCCTTCATTGGACCAAGGCCGAACATTCTCGATCTGGCCGGTTCGTCCCGGCAAAAGCGTCTGGAAGTCTACCAGCCGATCCTGACCAACGACGAGCTGGAGCGCATTCGCCAGATCGGCGCCGTTCCCGACAACCAATTCCGAACGCTCACGCTTGACATTACGTATCCTGCTGAGGCCGGCGCTGACTGGATGGAATGCGCGCTGGAATCGGTTTGCGATCAAGCCGAAAACGCCGTGCGCAAGGGCTACAACATTATTGTTTTGTCTGACCGCTGGGTCGGCGCCGACCGAATTCCGGTGCCATCACTGTTGGCAACGTCCGCCGTTCACCACCACCTTATCCGGCGTGGCTTGCGCACGTCCGTGGGGCTCGTCGTGGAAACCGGCGAGGCGCACGAGGTCCATCAGTTCTGCACGCTCGCAGGTTATGGCGCAGAGGCGATCAACCCCTATCTCGCGTTTGCGACAATTGTGGATTTGCTGAAGGAACTCGACGAAGATCTCACGCGTAAGGAGGCGATCAAGCGCTACATCAAGGCGATCGACAAGGGAATCTTGAAGGTGATGTCCAAAATGGGCATTTCCACCTATCAGTCCTACTGCGGTGCCCAGATTTTTGACGCTGTGGGTCTGCACTCCGAATTCGTCGAGAGATATTTCACGGGAACCCACACTCAGATAGAAGGCGTCGGCCTGCAGGAAATCGCGCGCGAGACGACCGAACGGCACCGCCAGGCCTTCGGCGATGTTCCGGTGCTCGAGAACACCCTTGATGTCGGTGGCGAATACGCCGTCCGCGTACGCGGCGAAGCTCACAGTTGGACGGCACCGGTCGTGGCCGACCTTCAGCATGCAGTGCGCGGAAATCTGCCCGACAAGTATCGAGCCTTTGCCAAGCAGATCAACGAGCAGTCCGAGCGATTGATGACGATGCGCGGCCTGTTCCGCATCAAGTCGGCCGAGGAGATCGGTCGCAAGCCGGTGCCGTTGGATGCGGTCGAACCGGCCTCGGAGATCGTCAAGCGTTTCGCAACCGGAGCGATGTCGTTCGGCTCGATCTCTCGCGAGGCCCACTCGACACTGGCCATTGCAATGAACCGAATTGGCGGAAAATCCAACACCGGCGAAGGTGGCGAGGAGCCCGACCGATTCATACCGATGAGCAACGGCGACTCCATGCGATCGGCCATCAAGCAGGTTGCCTCCGGCCGTTTCGGGGTCACGACCGAGTATCTGGCCAACTCAGACATGATGCAGATCAAGATGGCGCAGGGCGCAAAGCCCGGCGAAGGCGGGCAGCTTCCAGGTCACAAGGTTGATCAGACGATTGCCAGAGTGCGTCATTCGACGCCGGGCGTCGGCCTGATTTCGCCGCCACCACACCATGACATCTATTCCATTGAGGATCTCGCGCAGCTCATCTACGACTTGAAGAACACCAACCCGACCGGTGACGTGTCGGTGAAGCTGGTCTCGGAAGTCGGTGTCGGCACGGTCGCCGCCGGTGTGTCCAAAGCTCGCGCCGATCATGTCACAATCTCAGGTTTCGAGGGCGGTACGGGCGCCTCGCCGTTGACCTCGATCAAGCATGCCGGCTCCCCGTGGGAGATTGGACTTGCGGAAACGCATCAAACCTTGGTCCTCAACCGTCTCCGCGGCCGCATCGCCGTCCAGGTCGATGGTGGACTTCGAACAGGCCGCGACGTCGTCATTGGCGCACTACTCGGCGCCGACGAGTTCGGTTTCTCGACGGCGCCGCTGATCGCTGCCGGATGCTTGATGATGCGCAAGTGTCATCTCAATACCTGCCCCGTCGGCATCGCAACACAGGACGAGCGCCTTCGTGCGAAGTTCAAGGGTCAACCGGAACACGTGATCAACTACTTCTTTTTCGTCGCCGATGAGGTGCGCGAACTCATGGCCGCCATGGGCTTCACCTCGTTCAGCGATATGATCGGCCAGTCAAATGCCTTGGATAAGGATCGCGCGATCGGTCACTGGAAGGCAAAAGGGCTCGACTTCACAAAGCTCTTCTACAAGCCCAAGGCTGGAAAGCGTGTGGCAATCCACAATAGCGAGCGCCAAGACCACGGCTTGGATACGATTCTCGATCGCAAATTGATCGAAATCGCGTCGCCCGCGCTTGACGACAAAACGCCGGTCAAGGCGGAGATCGCCATCAACAATGTCAATCGCACGACCGGGGCCATGCTGTCCGGGGAAATCGCCAAGCGTTACGGCCATGCTGGTTTGCCCGAGGATACAATCTGGCTGACATTTACCGGTACGGCCGGCCAGAGTTTTGGAGCCTGGGGAGCCCACGGCGTGACGCTGGATCTGGTTGGCGAGGCCAACGACTACGTCGGCAAAGGCCTGTCCGGAGGCAAGTTGATTGTCCGCCCCCACCCGAGTTCCGGCGTCAAACCGGAAAGCAGCATCATCGTCGGCAATACGGTGCTGTATGGGGCGATTACCGGAGAGTGCTATTTCCGTGGTGTCGCTGGCGAGCGCTTCGCCGTGCGCAATTCCGGCGCCATTGCGGTCGTCGAAGGGACCGGCGATCACGGCTGCGAATACATGACAGGCGGGATCGTCATTGTGCTAGGCCCGACTGGCCGCAACTTTGCTGCCGGCATGTCCGGCGGCATTGCCTATGTCCTTGACGAAAAAGGTGACTTCGAACAGCGCTGCAACATGGCAATGGTCGATCTCGAGCCGGTGGAAGCCGAGGAAGAAATCATGCGGAAGCTTTCCAACCAGGGCGGCGATCTCGAAAGCCATGGCCTCGTCGATGTGATGTCGGACATGACCTCACACGACGCCGAGCGGCTGCATCAGTTAATTGAAAAACACGCGCGCTATACCAACTCGGCGCGGGCGCAGGAGATACTCGCGGATTGGTCCACCTACCTCCCGAGATTCCGCAAGGTGATGCCGGTCGAATATCGACGGGCGTTGGCGGAGATGACCAAGCATCAGGAAGCTGACCAGACAGGTCTCGAAGTCATCGAGATTGGTCTTCAGCACGTCAAAGGAAAATAACCCGATTGCAAGTGGCCGGCCGCACGACTGCCGCCAGAAATCAACGATAAGACGGATATCCCAATGGGCAAAGTGACAGGCTTCCTTGAGATCGAGCGCGACGAACGGACGTATCGGCCAGTGGACGAGCGCCTCAAGCATTGGCGTGAATTCGTCGTGCCGCTTGGTGATGAAGGGACCAAGAAGCAGGCCGCAAGGTGCATGGATTGCGGCATTCCCTACTGTCACAATGGCTGCCCGGTGAATAACCAGATTCCTGACTGGAACGATCTCGTCTACCATGGCGACTGGAAGCGGGCCGCGCAAAACCTGTCTTCCACGAACAATTTCCCGGAGATCACCGGGCGAATTTGTCCGGCACCGTGCGAGGAATCGTGCACGCTTAATCTGGATGACGAGCCGGTCACGATCAAAACAATCGAATGCGCCATTGCCGACCGGGCCTTCGATGAAGGTTGGATTGTGCCCCAGCCTGCTGAAGTCAAGACGGGCAAAAAGGTTGCCGTCATCGGTTCGGGGCCAGCCGGATTGGCGGCCGCACAGCAATTGGCCCGGGTCGGTCACGATGTCCACGTATTTGAAAAACTCGCCTGCCC
>JBPCWB010000344.1:0-8605 GCA_051009955.1 Hyphomicrobiaceae bacterium
CGTCGAGACGACGCTCAGAGACGCTGGCGCACGCGCCCTGTCAGGAGAACTTAGGACACCATCCGTCGTTGTGGTTGGCGCAGTCGCAGAGTTGCGTTCCAATTTGGATTGGTATGTCGCGGGCTGCAGGACGAATACGGTTGGCTGAACAGTGCACACGTGGTCGGGGCGTTGTGATTGCGGCACCTTCGTCGGGAGCCGGCAAGACGACCGTGACCATGGGTGTCATCGCCGCTCTTCGTCGGCTAGGACTGTCAGTTGCCGCGGCCAAGTCCGGTCCCGACTACATCGATCCGCGGTTTCTTGAAGCGGCCACCGGGCAGCCCTGCCAAAACCTCGATTCCTGGGCCATGCAGCCGGAAGCGCTCCGCGGCCGATTGGCTCAAATCGCCGAGACGGTCGACATTGTCGTCGTCGAAGGTGCCATGGGGTTGTTCGATGGCGCTGCAGGCGGTGGCGGTGCAACGGCTGATCTGGCTGACATCCTGGAACTGCCGGTCATACTGGTTGTTGACGCAAGTCGACAGGCGCAATCAATCGCCGCGGTTGTCCATGGCTTCGCGACGTATCGCCCGACAACGCGAGTTGTCGGTGTCATTGCAACGCGGATCGGCAGCGAGCGCCATGGCGATATGATCGCTGGAGCATTGTCACAGATGGCGCCTGAATATCTCGGGCATGTTCGGTTCGACGCGGCGGTGGGAATTGAATCGCGGCACTTGGGCTTGGTGCAGGCTGGTGAGCATCAGCATATAGCGACTTTGATCGGGCAGTTAGCCGACAGCGTGGAGGCGGATGTCGATCTCGCGAAGATCAGGTCGCTGGCCGACCATTTCAACAAAGAAGGTCGGATCGATCGGCTCCAACCGATCGGGCAACGTCTGGCGATTGCGAGCGATAATGCATTTGGCTTCACTTATCGGCACCAGTTGGACGACTGGCACCGGCAAGGGGCGGAAATCTCGTTTTTTTCGCCGCTGGACGATGAGGCGCCAGGCGACGATGTCGATGCCGTGTTCCTGCCGGGTGGCTATCCGGAACTCTACGCAGAGCGCCTCGCCCACGCTGAGCGGTTCAAGTGCGGAGTGCAGCGGGCCGCAACACGCGGCTCGGCAATTTATGGTGAATGCGGAGGCTATATGGTGTTGGGTGAGGCATTGGTCGACGCGACCGGCGCCCGCCATACCATGTTGGGTCTGCTCAGCCACGTCACCAGCTTTGCCATGCGGCGCAGGCAGCTTGGCTATCGTAGACTACGGTCATTGGGGTCGGCGCCGCTGCCGCCGCATTTGGCGGGGCATGAATTTCATTATTCGGTGCTGAGCGCCCCCGGAGACGATGACCCGCTTTTTGACGCATCGGATAGCTGTGGCAATGATCTCGGTGAGATCGGCGGGCAGCGTGGTCGCGTCTTTGGCGCCTATGTTCACATTATCGGAGCGACCAGCGGCCGGTCATAAATCACCGGCAGTAAAATTCTCTTTCCGAATATGAAAGCGCTTGATTTTATCGGTCCGTGGTTTCGGTTTTGACCGAAAGAATGGTGCTGGGCGAACTCGGCGCGTGAATGCGATGATAGGCCCGGGCCATTTCGAGAATACTGTCTTGCACCGCATTATCCTGAATGCCGTGAAACAGCAGGATCATTTCAGCGTTTTTTCGATTGCTCAGAACTGCGACGAGATCGTCCGGGAAATCCGAGCTGGTTTCAACATTTTCGAAAAAGAACCGAACTGGAACGCCGAGTATCAACGCAAACTGGACGAGGCGGGATGCCCGCATTCCGCTATGGCCCTGTTCGTATTTGTGGACCTGTTGCGCGGAAATCTGGCAGCGTTGGCCAAGTTCGTGTTGACTCATGCCGAGCATCAAGCGGCGGAACTTCACGCTTTGACCAACCATGCGATCGATATTCGAAGGGGTTCGCGGCTGTAAGGCCAATCGATCTGTATCCCTCTCCGTCATTCCAAGTTCCCCGCGCCAAAAACTTATTGAGGAAGAAATCTGCGATTTATTTCAATCTTTATCCGTATTATGTAATTTGCATTCTGATTATAAGCAATGTGCTTATGTTTGGTTGATTAACGCAGTTTTACGCAACGTCTCGTAATGCCTCCTCCGTAAGCACTGATTTAGCGGGAAATGTCAGTGCCGAAAGCAGTGTCAGCGGAGCGGATCGTGGCCGCTCTGAACCAGCGCCTGCGACCCCAAGTCGATAGATGGGTCTACGTGCGGCGTGCTCAGCAGCAATTTTTCCCCGCTGGCGGACTTCATCGGCAAGGTTAATCGTGTGTACCGGATGCGTTTCTCTGTGCCGCCACCAATATCGCGCACGACAACATCGACGTCCGACAAGGTCGGCTGGTTCGTCAGCATCGCATTGCGGTAAAAATTCGCGATCCATCGGCCGTATTGAATGTCGGGTTGATCCTCAACAGGCTGGTCCACGCATTTTTCCAACCAACTGCGGTCTTGATAGATCTCCCAGCCCGGACCAAATTCTGTGAACTTCAGTCGTGAATCGGCCGGGTCGTGGCGGACGATGAGGAATTTGCCGCTCGCCTTGGTATTGATGACCTCGCGATCGATGCCGGGCTCGACAGCCTCCGCATTTGCCCGCCACTTGTCTATGAGATGCGCAAGTGGGTGGCGGCTGGGAAGATTGTCAAGCGGTCGTGGTTCGAAGCGAAACTGGCGACCGTCTTTGTCCCGCAAACGGATCATGAGTGCGAAAAGCTGCCGGCCAAAAATCGCGGTGCTTGGTTCGATGTTCGTCGCATAGAGTTCTCGATGCCAGGCACCGTCAAACCAGCACAGCGAGATACGGTGAGGCCGGTGGTCTTCGAGAGCCGCCAACAACGCGACAAAGGTAGCGTATTGGAGACGGCCCGGTGACGCCCGTACGATGCATCCGTTTGCGGCGACGGCCAAACTCGCAAAGCCAGCATTGCGCACCAAGAAATCCGGAAACGACTGACTGAGAAGCGGTGCGCCGTATTGGCGGCGAAGCTGCGGCGCATTCGCGTCCCACACATCACCAGATTGATCAATGAGGAGTGTCGTCACTGCTTCACGTTGATTCCATGCATCGATCCCACAAACGGGAAACTTCACATCGTCAGTGATAACAAGTCAAGTTTCAATGGCTTATGGACTTTCACTCGCATTAATCATCATGTTGCGAATTGAAATTCATTGTCACCATTCGATCGTATCCAAGGCGCCGGCGATGGTGTGCCCGAGTTGTCGCCGATTGCCGAAGACCGTACGATCTCGCCGGTTCAATCTTACCGCCATGGAGCAACTGCTGTGAGCCTGCAACCAAGCTCATTACGATTTGCCGATCCCGGCATTCGTGCGCTCTACGATGTCAGGTCACGATGGCAATCGTGGCTGGATGTCGAGGCGGCGCTGGCACAAGCGCAGGCCGAGCTTGGCATAATCCCGACAGAGGCAGCCGAGATCATCGTCGCCAACGCCGAGCTTGACCGCTTGGATGATGCGGCAATTCGCGGTGGTCTTGTCCGCACCGGGCATGCGTTGGTTCCGGTGGTTTGGGAGCTGGCGCGGGTGTGTGGTGAGGAGGCCGGAGGTTACGTTCATTGGGGGGCAACGACGCAGAACGTTCTTGAGGCCGGCGACAATCTGCTTCTGCGCCAGGCGCATCAGATATTTTGCGCGCAGTTGGCCGATCTTCTGGAGGCACTGGCGGACCTTGCCGAGCGCGGCGCAGAAATGGCGATGCCGGGCCGGACTCACGGCCAGCATGCCGTGCCCGTTACATTCGGCTACAAGGTAGCGGTTTGGATTGATGAGCTCGTGCGGCACGTCGAACGCTTGCGAGGGCTCGAGGACCGGGTCTTCGTTGCGATGATGGGAGGTGGTGCGGGCAGCTATGCGTCGCTGGGCGAGCAAGGACCCAATGTGCAGGCCGGTATGGCCGCCAGGCTCGGGCTTGCCTCGGCGATGGTTCCGTCGAGAACGCACGGGGATCGCGAAGCTGAGTACGTTTGCACCCTCGGGCTGATGGCGGCCACGCAGGGCAAGATTGCCAACGAGATTTACACCCTCATGAAGCAGGAGTTTGGCGAAGCGCGGGAACCTGTGCCCGCCGGCACTGTTGGCTCCAGCACCATGCCGCAAAAGCGCAACCCCATTCTGTGTCAGGATGAGATTGCCGATGCTGCACGATTGCGCGCGCTTGTGCCATTGGCGCTCGAAGCCATGGTGACCGAGCACGAGGCCAACCGCACCACATCCGTGATCATGCGCGAGACTTTGACTCAAGCCTGCGTTCTAACCGGCGACATGCTGTCTCGTTTGATCGTTATCACGCGTGGACTCGACCTCGATCCGGAACGCATGCGCGCCAACCTTGATCTGACTGATGGTCTTATTCTTTCAGAATCGATCATGATGGATCTCGGACGCAGTCTTGGCCGCCAAACCGCACATGATCTTGTCTACGATGCTGTCGAGACGGTTCTGGCCGGCGAGGCAACCTTCTCCGAGGCTTTGGCCTCCGACTCCCGTGTCAGAGATAGCTTCGGGGACGACGCGGCGCGCAGGCTGGCCGATCCGGCGGCCTACACTGGCCTATGCGCTGCGATGGCGAAGGCGCAGTCCGTTGTGGCGCGGTCAGTTGCCGGTGAGCTGCGTGGCGGATTGGATCGCTCGAGAGGTAAGGCATCATGACAATCGTGCGGCAAACGACAAATGCCTACATAGCAGTACGTGAGGATTGGCTGGCGCGCACGCAGGAGGCTGTCATCGAGCCTGAAGTCGACATTATCGATCCGCATCATCATCTCTGGGATCGGCCGGACTGGCGCTACATGCTGGATGATCTGCTTGTTGATACCGCGAGCGGCCACAATATCATTGGGACCGTGTTCGTCCAATGCCGCGCCTTCCATCGCGCCACCGGCCCCCGTGAGCTGCAGCCAATCGGTGAGTCGGAGTTTGCCGCCGGTGTTGCCGCCATGTGCGAAAGTGGCGTCTACGGAAATGTCCGGGCTTGTGCGGGAATCGTCAGCCACGCGGACATGATGCTTGGTGCCGATGTCGAACGTGTGCTGCAGGCTCACATTGGTGTTGCCGGCGGTCGGTTCCGGGGCATTCGCCACATCACCGCCTGGGATGCGGATTCAGACTTGATGAACCCGAATTACGCACCGCCGCCGCATCAGCTTGCGGAGCCGGAATTTCGAGAGGGCCTCAAGACGCTTGGGCGGATGGGACTGTCCTTTGACGCCTGGCTTTATCATCCGCAGGTTTCCGAGCTCACCGATGCGGCGCGTGCGTGTCCTGATACCTCGATCGTTCTTGACCACTGCGGCGGCCCTCTCGGTATCGGACCCTACGCCGGCCGTCGAGAGGAGCTGTTCGCCGGATGGGCTCGTTCGATCAGTGATTTGGCGCAATGTGACAACGTCTGTGTCAAGCTTGGCGGTCTTGGGATGCGCATCAACGGTTTTGGGTTCGAGGACGGCGACGATCCGCCGACATCCGAGGCCCTGGCCACGTCCTGGCGGCCCTATGTCGAAACATGCATCGAGGCGTTCGGCGCCGACCGCTGTATGTTTGAGAGCAATTTCCCGGTCGACAAGGGCTCTTACAGTTACGGCATATTCTGGAATGCCTGCAAGCGACTCGCAGCAGGTGCTTCGGACGCCGAGAAGGCCGACTTGTTTGCTGGCACGGCCCGGCGCTTCTATCGACTTGAGATCTAACGATCACACAGTTCACTCTGACACATATGGATTCCGCTATGGCTGCCACTGATGCTCCTCCGTCCGCTTCGACCGTTCCGAGTCTTGAAATCGCTGAGGGGCGGGCGCTCGTTCGGCTCAATCGCCCGGCCGAACATAATCGCCTCGAACCTGACGATCTTGATCGTCTGAGAGAGATCTTTGCGGAGGTTGCCGAACGTAATGACTGCCGCGTTCTCGTGCTGACCGGAACCGGCAAGAGCTTCTCTTCTGGCTTTCACATCGGCGCTCTCGCGGATCGACAGGATGGTCGTGTTTCGGATTATGACCCGGATGCTTTCGAGAAAACCGTTGATCGCCTGGAGGCGCTGCCGGTTCCAACGATCGCCGCGCTCAATGGCGGCGTCTACGGCGGTGCCACTGATCTCGCTCTGGCGTGCGATTTTCGCGTTGGCGTCGAAGGTATGCGCATGTTCATGCCGGCAGCCCGCCTCGGCATTATCTATTACGAGAGCGGACTGCGCCGCTATGTAACCAGGCTCGGGTTGAATAACGCCAAAAGGCTATTTCTTACGGCGGCACCCGTAGGTGCGGATGAACTGTTGCGCATGGAGTATTTGAACGACATGGTGCCGGCCGACCAGCTCTACGAGCGTGTAGACGAATTGGCGGCGCAGATCGCAGCGAATGCACCGTTGTCACTCGTTAGCCTCAAGAAGGCATTGAATGACCTGGCTGCGGGCACGTTCGACTCGGATTGGCATGCGCAAGCTCGCGAACTTTGTGCTGCCTCTGCCGATCATCAGGAAGGGCTGAAGGCGTGGAAGGAAAAACGCAAGCCGGATTTTGCCGGTCGATGACCATAGCTGTTGGATCAATACGTCCAGTGCACCGGGCGGGCACCGGCAATTGATGAACGGAAGGTCGCAATGCGCTCTCCGAAAAGCGAGCCCAGGTAGACTGTCTTGAGGTCGGGTCCGCCGAAGGCAATACTGGATACGTTGGCCAGGGGGCGATGTTTGCCCGCATCAATGTGCGCCCGCTCGAGCTGTTCGCCGGATTCGAAGGCAGCGGAAACGGCTTGCAGCGTGGCAGGATCTGCATCCTCCAGAATGACCGATTGCTCGCCGTCAGGCGCAACTCGGATGACGCGGTTGCTGGCGACGCTGACGCACCACACGCCACCCTCGGCATCGAACGCGAAGCCATCGGGAAACGTGGCGGGAGGATAGGCGGCTACGACTTCGCGCTCGCCGAGTGAGTTGTCGTGCCGGATTGGAAAGCGCAAAGTCCTGCGTGCGATCGTCTCGTTGACGTAGAGCCATTGCCCGGTCGGATCGACGATCGCCTCATTCGTGTAGCCGATGCCATCGGCAACGATGCGCGCTCCAGCGTCGTCCTGCAGTATGATGTATCCGTCTGCCCAACCCTTCTTCATGGCGTTTTCGCGGGGTGCGAGGCCCGTCGAGATCGTGACCCAGACACGTGACTTCTGGTCGATGCCGACGAAATTTACGGACGGCAGCGTCACGCCGTCGACAGTTGCGAGGTGTATGTCGCAACGGCCGTCCGGTGACAGGCGCCAAACTCCGCCCGAGTCACCGAGGTTGGCAACCAGGACGTCGCGACCAGGCAACAAGGCAATGCCGTTTGGCAGGAAATCGTCAGGGGTTTCGCGGGCCTTAACGAAATGCTGCGAACCGTCGGCGCGCAGGATACTGACGCCTCCACGGCTGTCGGAAACGAACAGATCGCCGGTGCTTGTTGTCAATACGCACTCGGGTCGGCTTAGACCCGCGCCGATGAATGAGATGTCGTCCAGTGAGATCGCCTGCATGGCTCCGCGCTCTGCTGTGATCATCGCAATCTGATCATCATAAGCGCAACTGGCGCTTGTGCCCAGGTTCCGCGAATTGAGGCTGGAACCGCGCGAAAGGCAGGACATGTACCCGCGGTCTCATTCGCTGCAACGAACGAGTTGGCACTGCCGCGCTCGATTATGCCGGTTTGGCAAACGGGTATCCCGTTCGCCGAGGCAGCCAGCGGCGGGATATTATCTGCAACTTAATTTGAGCGACCGAGCGGTTTGGCTCAGCTACTCAAGTCTAGGGCTGGACGTGGATTTGTGTTGACCAGAAGCCATGGTTTTGCACCAGCTTGTAGAACTTGGCGGCATTGCCAACACTGAGCCGGATGCAACCATGCGATGCCGGTCGTCCGAGCCTGCTGGTTAGGTAGGTCCCGTGAATGGCAGTGCCGTCCCGTCCGATCATGGTCAGATACGGGAGGCTCATGCGCCATTTGGACGAATAGAAACTCTTGCGCTGCGCAAACGGAGTGTAATAGCCGGTTTTTGTGCGCCAGCCTCGCTTGCCCGTCGATACAGGCCAAGAGTACTTCTTCCGACCATCTACAAAGACGTACATTCGCTGCTTTGAGAGATCGACCGTGGCCTTCAATGTGGCCGCCGATGCCGGGGCCGCGGTGAAGCCCAGCAGTCCCAAACACGCAAAGAGAACAAATTTCGAACAAAGCCGAACCATTCCGAGCTCCATCACCATGACCTTCAGATTTGTAATGGTTGTCTGACCGCCGTTAATTGTACGTGCAAAGACTAAGAACTCATCAACAAATTGGCGTGTGATCCAGGCGAATTAGAAAGTGTGGTTATCCCGCAACTGATGATAACGCGAGGATGTCTCGCGATCGCCTGCGAGGTTTCCTTGCCGCCACCCACGTTTGTTGCCTTCGGGCACCAGTCGTGGGTCAAAACAGGAGGCAACAAGAAGCAGTCCTTGCGGACTCACTCGCGGGTCAGGTGAAGTATCTGGGCTATCCAGATCTGTCATAGGAGATAAGACAATGGGTAAACGGGGCACACTTTTCGTCGTAGC
>JBPCWB010000345.1:0-5654 GCA_051009955.1 Hyphomicrobiaceae bacterium
AAACATCGCTACGACATCGTCGTCCTCGATCTCATGCTACCCGATATTGACGGCCTGGACGTCTGCCGGTCGCTACGCAGCAAGAGTGACCTCCCGATTCTGATGCTGACGGCGAAAGGCGATCCCATGGACCGTATTATCGGGCTTGAGATTGGGGCCGATGACTATCTTCCCAAGCCCTTCGAGCCGCGCGAATTGCTTGCGCGTCTGCGTGCCATTCTACGGCGTGGCAAAAGTACACAGGCAAGCGACGTGATCCGCTTCGGACGGTTGGAGATCGACCTCAGCGCAATGCAGGCGACGTTGGACGGACGGCCCTGCTCGCTGACAGCCCATCAGTTCAAGCTCCTACACATCTTGGCCGCCGCGGCCGGGCGTGTGCTCAGTCGCGAGTATTTGTCCGACCAACTCAATGGTGAGAACTTTGACGTTTTCGACCGATCGATTGACGTCCACATTTCTCGCATTCGATCCGAGATCGAAGATGACCCGAAGCATCCGCGCCGTGTCATTACCGTCAGGGGAGCCGGTTATGTCTTCGCGCGCGCGCAGGATTAATCCGGATCCGTCCGTGTCAAACGAGAGCGGTGGTGCTGCATGCTAGTCCGCCGTCTCTATCTTCAAATCTATCTCACAATTGTCGCGAGCTTGATTACCGTTGTGGTCCTGACGGGCTTCCTGTGGTGGGCGTTCGCCCGTGACCGATTCGAACAGAATGGTCTGGATGTGGTTGGCCGCCTGGTGCAATTGTCGCTTCCGGCCGCGACGGCACCGCCCGACAAGCAGCAGGAGGCGCTTGATCGGTTGGGGCGCGAGTTGCGCATCGACGTCACGTTGTTCGACAAGAGCCGTAACCTTGTCGCCTTCCATGGCGAGGCGCACCGGGCGCCGCCCAAGCATGCCGATCGCGGAGGCTGGCATCGCACACGCTTTGGCGCGGGCTGGGTTCTACGCCTGCCGGACCAGCGTTGGTTGTCGGTTGATCTGGGCCGTCGCCGCTCGGGCCGGCCACTGCTCGGGTTATTGACATTCCTGGCCACAATGGCGCTGGGCGTCGGGCTCGCAGCCTTGCCGTTCGCACGTCGCCTGACGCGGCGGCTCGAGCGCCTGCAAACGGGGGTCCGACGCATCGGGATGGGTGACCTCGCGACACGGGTCAACGTCGAAGGTCGCGATGAAGTGGCCTCGCTGGCCTCGAGTTTCAACGAAGCGGCGGAAAAAATCGAGAAGCTGGTCGACTCCCAGAGAACGCTTCTTGCGAACGCGTCGCACGAACTGCGTACGCCTCTTTCGCGCATCCGGCTTGGCATCGAAATGATGGCCAGCGATCCCAATGAGGATCGTCTGGCGGCTCTGCGCGGTGACATCGCCGAACTCGATGCTCTGATCGACGAAATTCTTCTCATGAGCCGCCTCGACGCGTCGCCGCATGTTCGGCTGACCGAGACCGTCGATGTGGTCGCTCTGGTTGCAGAGGAATGCGCTCAATTCCCGGACTGCCACATGTCGGGCAGCGCACCTGAAATGATTGGTGACAGAAAACTATTGCAGCGCCTGGTCCGCAATCTCCTGGACAATGCCGTGAAGCACGGCGCACCGCCGGTCGACGTCACATTGTCCGCGGATACCAACATTATAACGCTGACCGTACTTGACGCCGGAGAGGGGATTGCCGCGCATCACGGCGACAAGATCTTTCAACCGTTCTACAGGGCGCAGGACAAGCAGAATGTCAGCGGATACGGGCTGGGTTTGCCCTTGGTTCAACAAATTGCGGAATTGCATGATGGATCAGTGACGGTCCTGCCAGGTGATGGCAATGGCGCGGCGATCGCGGTGCGGCTCGCGATCCGGCCCGATGAGGACGCCGATAGATCCAATCTAGCATGAACCGGGAGACCCGGTGTGCCCGATCAGTGCTTGCGTGTCGCGGCAAGGCCGTGCTTCCCTTTCCACGAGGCAACACTTACATGGCGCCCATGATGCATCCGTTCAGACCGCCTTTTCAATTTCGCATTGCCATTGCAGTCGTGATTGTCGGTGTGCTTCTGCTGTCGGGTGTGTATGCATCGATCGCATCGCGCGCTGGTGAGGCACGTGGACTGGCGGCCTTCGACAAGGTCGCGGCGGTCTTCGAGCATCCACGCTGCATCAACTGTCATCACTCCGGCCAGCCAAGGGTTCGTGACAATTCCCGCAAACACATCCCGAGCGTCCGTTCAGGAAATGACGGCACCGGCGTCGGTGGCGGGCGCTGTCAGATCTGTCATCGCGATACGAACAATGAACTGACGCGAATTCCAGGTCGTAAAGGTTGGAGGATGCCACCATATACCATGAGCTGGGATGGGCTGGGAGCCGCCGATATCTGCGACAACATCAAGGACAGAAGCATGAACGGGGACCGCAATCTCAAGGCCCTGAAGCATCATTTTGTCCATGATGAGTTCATCAAATGGGCTTGGAACCCAGGTTCCAAGCGCTCGGTTCCGCCCGTCCCCTACGATCAATTCATCAAGAATATCTCCGTTTGGCTCGACGCCGGTGCACCCTGTCCGGTGCCGGCCGACAAGTAATTCCATTCGGACCATGGCGCAGCGGCGGCGGCCGCGTGTCACGTCACCTTCCCGTTGAATGCAACGAGACAGCGAGGCCCAGATGTTCGAAATCAAGGTCAATGGAATAACCAAAACAGTGGATGTCGACTCTGACACCCCAATGCTTTGGGTGATCCGGGATGAACTGGGACTGACCGGCACCAAGTTCGGTTGCGGCGTGGCATCCTGCGGCTCATGCACGGTCCATGTCGACGGTGCGGCGACGCGCTCGTGTCAGCTGATGATTTCAGATGCTGTCGGCAGCGATATCCGTACCATTGAGGGGCAGACCGGCAAGGTCGCCAAGGCCGTGCAGGACGCGTGGCGCGAGCTTGACGTTGTGCAATGCGGATACTGCCAGTCCGGCCAGATCATGCAGGCGATCGCGCTGTTGAGTGACAACCCTAAGCCGACTGACGACGATATCAATGCGGAGATGGTCGGCAACGCCTGCCGGTGCGCGACCTATCATCGAATTCGTGCCGCAATCCATCTTGCAGCCAGAAATCTGGAGGCCTGATTATGACCGTTCAAACGTCTCGACGAAATTTCTTGCGTGGCTCCGGTGCTCTGGGCGCGGCGCTCTGGGTCGGATTCGACGCCAGGGGCGTTCTGGCTGCCGGTGACAAGCAAAGCCTGGTCGCCAGTCCATTCGTCCGGATTCAGGCCGACAACACTGTGGTCGTGGTCGCCAAGCACTTTGAAATGGGCCAGGGCACGACCACCGGATTGGCCAGTCTTGTCGCCGAAGAACTTGATGCCGACTGGTCCCAGGTCCAGGTGGACTGGGCTCCGGCCGATGCCAAGCTTTATGCCAATCTTCTGATGGGCGCGCAGGGAACGGGCGGGTCGACAGCCATTGCAAACTCCTTCGAGCAGTACCGCAAGGCCGGCGCTGCCGCCCGCGACCTGCTGGTCAGAGCCGCCGCGAAGATTTGGAGTGTTGCTCCTGACTCGATCAAAGTGGTGGACGGAAAGGTTTCGGCGCCCGGCGGTCGCTCGGCGACGTTCGGTGAACTCGCCAAAACAGCGGCGGGCTTGACGCCGACCAAGGACGCCATGCTCAAGTCGCCGAGTCAGTTCAAGATCATCGGCAAGGATCGGCTCCCGCGCAAGGACTCCGACGCAAAGACCGACGGCAGTGCCAAGTTCGCACTGGATTTCAAGCTGCCGAACATGGCCTACGCGGTCGTCGCACGGGCACCAAAATTTGGTGCTGTGATCAAGGGCTTCGATGCCAGCGCGGCACGCAAAGTCCGTGGTGTTCGTGATGTAAAGCAGATCCCCCGCGGCATCGTGGTCTATGCCGACAACACCTGGGCCGCAATCAAGGGACGGGCCGCGCTAAAGATCGATTGGGACTTGTCGAAAGCTGAAACCCGATCGACATCCGCCATCGTGGATGAGCACAAGAAACTGGTTCGCCAGCCTGGAGATGTTGCCAAACGCCTGGGTGGCGACGCCGATGCTGCATTGACGTCGGCCGCCAAGACGGTCTCGGCAGAGTTCGTGTTTCCGTTCCTTGCCCATGCCCCGATGGAACCGATGAATTGTGTTCTACGCTATGATGCAGACGGGGCGGACGTGTGGGATGGCTGTCAGATTCCATCACTGGTTCAGCCCACTATTGCCGGCATCCTTGGGTTGAAGCCGGAACAGGTGAAAATTAATACAATGTACGCCGGTGGATCCTTCGGACGTCGCGCCAATCCGACCTCGGACTATGCCGCCGAAGCAGCGATGGCGGCAAAGGCCGTCGAAGGAAAGTGGCCGATCAAGATGATCTGGACCCGGGAGGACGACCTTGCCGGTGGCTACTATCGACCACTCTTTGTCGAAAGAGTTGAGGCTGGCATTGATGCGAGCGGTCAGCCGGTCGTCTGGAAGCATCGTCTGGCTGGGAAGTCGATCCTGATCGGCACGTTCTTCGAAAAGGCGCTCGTCAAAGACGGAATTGACAGCACATCCGTCGAAGGCGCGTCGACGCTTCCCTACAAGATCCCGAACCTTAACGTCGAAGTGCACAATACGAAAACGCCGGTTTCCGTCCTTTGGTGGCGTTCCGTTGGTCATACCCACACGGCCTATTCCACTGAGGTCGTCATCGACATGTTGGCCGAAGCAGCCGGCAAAGATCCCGTCGTGTTCCGCCTGGGTCTTCTTGGCGATCATCCGCACCATGCCGGTGTTCTGAAGCTCGCCGCTGACAAAGCCGGTTGGGGCAAGGCTCTGCCGAAGGGATGGGGACGTGGCGTCGCCGTGCACGAGTCGTTCAACAGCTTTGTCGCACAGGTGGTCGACGTCTCGACCAACGACGACGGCGAGATCAAGGTTGAAAACGTCACGTGTGCGGTGGATTGTGGAATTGCGATAAACCCGGACGTTATTCGCGCGCAAATGGAAGGCGGTATCGGCTACGGACTGGGGGCCGTCATGCGCAACCAGATCACGCTGAGTGACGGCGTCGTCGAACAATCCAATTTTCCAGACTACGAGCCGCTTCGGATCACGGATATGCCGCATGTCGAAGTGCATATCGTGCCGTCGACTGCCGCACCGACGGGCGTTGGAGAACCGGGCACGCCACCAATTGGTCCTGCCCTTGCCAATGCGATTTATGCCGCAACCGGCAAACGCATCTTCACGCTTCCCATGAGCGAGAACGGCGTGACGTTCGTCAGCTGACAGGCGGCAGGCAAAGCGAAGGCCGGCGGACCTTGCTCGGTCCGCCGGAGTTCACCTACTCAATTGCCTCGATAGTCATGGCAACCGCGGCCGCGGTTCATCAATCATCAGCCGACGTCTTCATGACGAACGGGTTGCCGCCGCCAGGTGCGTTGGATATCCAGACACTCTTGGTCTGAAGGTATTCGTTGATGGCATCTTGGCCGTTTTCGCGACCGAGCCCCGAACTCTTGTAGCCGCCGAATGGCATCGTGAAGCTCACCGCCCGATAGGTGTTCACCCAAACCGTGCCTGCACGGATGCGCTGGGCCATCGTGGTGGCTCGCTTGATCGACTGCGTCCACACACCGGAACCCAGGCCGTACATGACAT
>JBPCWB010000346.1:0-2500 GCA_051009955.1 Hyphomicrobiaceae bacterium
CGTTCCGCGCATTGATGACGAGGAGCAAGTCTCCATAGGTTTGCAGGTGAGGTGTCCAGGTGTCTGTCGGCGCAGCAATGAAGTTCACCGGGCGGGGCGATCTCGGATCAGAGACGTCGATAACAGACAAGCCGTTGGAGAAGATGTGCCCAACGTAAGCGTGGGATTTATTCACCATGACCTGAACGCCATCAGGCCGGCCGGCCATATCGGTAAAGCCGATCATGCGCATGTTCCGCGCGAAGTCCGGCTTCGGAAGCGAGGTGTTCTGGGCTCGCACGATCGCCGGGGCTGCCATGACAAACGAGGACACCGCAAGGCCGGCCCCGCCCATCACCTTAAGGGCGGTCCTGCGCGAGAACGAACGTTCAATGGCATTTGTCATCGCACCTGCTCCAGATTGTCACGGCGATTCACGTGGGCACGGCACGGATTATGCCCAGCCTTCGGTCGACAATGCTACTGAAGCTCGCCTCCGGGCGCATGTTGGACGTTTCCGGCATCGCACATAGCTCTCCCCGGCGCCCCATTGCAAAGCGATCGCATAATCCGCTACTGATATCGGACCATATTCCGGAACTCTGAGACCATGACCATCGACGACATAGTTGCCGATTTCGAGCGGCTGGACGACTGGGAAGACCGTTACAGCTACGTCAGCGAGCTAGGGCGGGGCCTCGAGCCGTTGCCCGACGAAGCACGGACGCCTGACAATAAAGTCCAGGGATGCGTCAGTCAGGTTTGGCTGGCCACCAGTTTCGCCGAAAACGGTTCGCCAGGCGGTCCGGAGCTGCATTTCATCGGCGACAGCGACGCCCATATCGTTCGTGGACTAATCGCGATTCTCTTGGCGATGTATTCGGGTCAGCCGGCGGAGAAGATTCTGGGGACGGACGCCGGCGCCCTATTCGACCGGCTGGGCTTGAGAGACCATTTGACGCCACAAAGATCCAATGGCCTGATGTCAATGGTCAAACGAATCCGCGCCGATGCACAGGGCTCCCTCGAACAAGCGCCGGCACTTCAATAGGACTGGCCTTGGGACGTTGCGGCCTGCCGATCTAAGGCCGTCATAATCTCAAAGCAAACGTGGTGGGACGGATGGCCGATCCCGGCCCTGGGCTCAATCGAGCCGTGCTGGGCAGACGCAAGCATTGAACTTGCGCCGTGCGCCAACCACTGAGCCGAGCTCGACTACCGACTTTGTTCAAAGAAACTTAAACTACGATCTGCGCCGCTGGCCCAATCCCATTTTCTTGGCTAATGCCGAGCGGGCGGCAGCGTAATTCGGCGCCACCATGGGATAATCGTGGGGCAATCCCCATTTTTCGCGGTATTCTTCGGGGGTCAAATCGTAATGCGTCCGTAAGTGGCGCTTCAACGATTTGAACTTTTTTCCGTCTTCAAGGCAAATGATGTAATCGGGCATTACCGATTTTTTGATCGCCACCGCAGGCTTAAGCTCTTCCTTAAGCGGTAGCAGCGCCTTCGCCGACGCCTTACTCAGTGCCTCATAAACATCATTAATAACGGTTGGTAGATCTGTTGCGACCACGGTGTTGTTGCTGACATAGGCCGACACTACGTCAGCCGTCAGCTCAACGAGCTCACTTTTTTCCGATACTTCTTCCATCCAATTGGTCCTTTGTTTTCACCAGGATTTGTATGGCCCATCTTGAGGCTAGCACCGCAAAAGTTGTGTGTACTAATAAGCTACAACTTGAGTATACGAGCCCCCTCCCCGGCATTAATCAAACCAATAACGCGGTAATATGAAATTAATATGACTTACAAGCGATTCGCGGCAGTATTAATGCCAAATTAATGTGCCCATCCGGCCAGCCAAAGTCATTGAACTAGAGCACGGTTCAGATGCGCGCTCAGGCCGGTCATCGATCCGATGTCGGCAGCGAAATCATTTCGTCCTCAATTCGATTACCGCAATTGGAACGCCGCTGAGAACTAAGAGTCTCAGGGCAAAGAATTAAAATCATCGGCCCTAGTGCTGGCCTTGACGTAAATCAATGCTGGCACCGTTCAATTCTGATGCGCCCGCGGTGGCTAACCGGACGCCGTGCTGAGCTAGAGGTAATACAGAATCAGATAGGCCCCAAGTAATAGTGTGGCCCAAAAAGCCATACTGCCGGTTGGCCAGGTGCGCGCCAGTATGCCCTGGGGACCGTGGTGGCGGTAGATTTCGCGCATCAGGCGCTCCAGCCGGCGTTGCAGGCGACCGACGATCTTTTGGCGAAAGGCAACCGCCATGGCGTAGCCCCAACGCGCTGCCGCAGGAAGCGCTTTCCGGTAACTCCACTCCGCATCGATGTTCACGCCGGGCAGTTCCGGCGGATAGAGCCCCGTTAGCTTCAGCCAGCAAAAGGCCAGCGCGGAAAAGAACAGCAACTGGGATTGGGTGAGGACGTGGCTCACCGTATAGGGCTCATAATCGACCGGATAGGGCAGCAAGCTGTAGAGCACCCAGGGATAACTGCCGTTGAAG
>JBPCWB010000347.1:0-11073 GCA_051009955.1 Hyphomicrobiaceae bacterium
TTCCATACCCGACTTTCGCGCTACCTCGGGTCCTGCCATCCACGACGTCGTTGATCTTCACCGGCGAACCGGCGACGGAACGCAATCACAAGAAGGGCATCGAGCCACTCGGGCACCGTTGGGCGTCGTACAGTGTCGACGGACGGGCGCTCACCGGTAAGGGTCCTTACAAAGCGACTATCGAACTCAAAGCGCAGGCCGTGCCGATCAATCTTTTGGTTGGGATCCAAGATGTCGGATTCGACTACAATATGAAGCCAAGCGATATCGGAAAGCGATTGATTGAGGGCACGCAAACGCTATGGCGAAGGGAGCTGAATTTCAACGTTGATGCGTCTGGGGTCGCAGGCACTCCGTCCTATCTTGGTGCTTCGTCAGGTTGGGCTGCCAAAGTGCGCAAGGGGGAGTAGTTGATGCGGGGATTGTCAGTATGTATTGCGATTGCTGTCTCAATCGCAGGCATAGCGGCCGTAGGGCCGGCCTGGGCGGCCGACAAAGCGGCGAAAGACAAGGTATGGAACGGAGAGCGAAAGGATTCGTGGTTCAAAAACTTCTGGCCGATCGGCGACAAAGTTGGCGTCAAAAACCTCAAGGACGAGTACGTTCCATTTCGCACCGAAAAGACTGAGGATCCTGACCAACGACTGCCCTCACGACCTGCACTTGCCATTGAAGCTGGCAATGGCTTTCTCGACACGGGCAAGCTCGACCAGGGCTTCGAGATCCCCTTCATCGGGGCCGTGTGGCAACCGAGACTTTGGGGATATGCCATCAACCGATTGGCTTATCAGTCGTTCAAGGATGGCCGCTCGGGCAATGGACGTGAATCCGAAATCTCCAATCGCCTGGACTTGTTCTTTAATCTGCAGCTCACCGGGACTGAAAAGATCCTGCTGGGTCTGCGCCCGCTCGACAACAACAGGCCCGGTGATTTCACGCGATACTCGTTTTCCGGTGCTGAGGAAGGCTTTAACAACGAGCTCAATCTGGGGCTGGAGACGTTGTTCTTCGAAGGCGATCTCGGCAGCCTGTTCCCGTTCCTCGACGCCACCGGAATCAAACCGATCGACTACGGTTTCACGGTTGGGCGGCAGCCCATCATTTTTCAGGAAGGGATCCTGATCAACGACACGATCGATGCAGTCGGTCTCATCCGCAACAACATCCCTTTCCCGGGAACGTCGAACTTTCGCATCTCAGCGATGTACGGCTGGAATCGATTGGACCGAAACGACGAAGCGCGCAAGTCTGACGAGCACATGTTCGGGCTGTTCGTGGCAGCGGACACACACACCAGCACCCTCAATTTCGATATGATCTATGTGAACGACGAGGACAATGGTGACGGGCTTTACGGTGGCATCGCCGCGATCCAGCGCCTGCCGGCGTGGGGTGGCATCAGCACGGCCTTCCGCGTCAATGCCTCGCTGGCTCTTGAAGACGAAATTCCCGGCAACGTCATCGGCAATGGTATTCTTCTGACATCCGAAATATCGAAAACCGTCCCCGGTTCTGACGACATCGTCTACTTCAACACGTTTCTGGGTCTCGGAAATTTCACCCAGGCCGGCCGCGAGGCGATCGTGGGTGGCCCGCTGGCCAATACCGGCGTGCTGTTTGCGTCACCGAACCTGTCGACGTACGGTGCGGAAATCAATCCCTTCACGGATAACGACGTGATTGGCGGAGCCATTGGTTACCAGGCCTTTTTCGACAATACACGGCGCAATATCATTTTCGAGATCGCAGGGCGTCACGATCTGTCTGGTGAGGGCATCGACAGCCTCGGTTTCGGCGTACAGATGCAACAAGCCATTGGACGGCATCTACAGCTGACGCTTGAGAGTTTCTACACCATCAACGAAGAACTCGAGGACGGCGCCGGCTGGCGGGCCGAAGTGCAGGTCGTGTATTGAGCGTTGCACGCGGGTGCGTGGGAGATTGCTGGCGCAATGAGACTAACGGCTGAATGCCACGTCACTGATCAGTCGAGAGCACCATGACTGTTGAAAAAATTGTTCAGTTGGTTGGTGCCGCTAGCATTCTCCTCGTGCTGTTGCGTGTGTTCGTCAGCTCTGTCGCATTGCTCACGGCCGAGTGGAGCCAACGACGTGTACGCCGTGACGCATTGGCCAAGTTCAGCCAGCGTGCAGTTGTCGACACCAAGTCACGGCCGCGTAAAGGAACCAACTGGCAGGGTCGGCGGAAATTCCGCGTTGTCCGCCGGTCGTACGAAACGGCCGATGGTTCGGTCTGTTCGTTCCACTTGATGCCTTTGGACCGCAAATCACTTCCGACCTATCGACCAGGGCAGTTCCTGACGTTCGACGTACCGAACGGGCTCGATGGGCACGTCGTGAAACGATGCTACTCCTTGTCGAGTGCACCGCCAATTTCCGGCGCTCCTACAGAATATCGCGTGACGATCAAGCGCTTGGATGCTCCGGCGGCGGCACCGCCTGGGACACCGCCGGGCATGGCTTCGCACCATTTCCACAATCTTGCCGACGATGCCGTCGTCGACGTTTTTGCGCCGAGTGGTCATTTCTTTCTGGACCAGTCGTCAGATCGGCCAATCGTTTTCATCACCGGCGGCGTCGGCATCACACCGATCCTAAGCATGCTTGACTGGGTTCTTGATGCGCAACCACAACGTCAGGTCTGGTTGTTTTTCGGCGTCCGCAATCGCGCTGAACACATAATGTTCGAGCATCTCCACTCCCTGCGCCAGACTCGGGCCAATCTGCGGTGTCTGTTTTTCTACAGTCGACCGAGTGAGGACTGCCGCTTTGGCGTCGACTACGACGTTGAAGGACACGTCAATGTCAGGCATCTCTCAACCATATTGAACGGTAGCGGATATCAGTTCTACATCTGCGGTCCGGACGCCATGATGCAGACGATCATTGCAGATCTGGCGCATTGGGGCGTGCCGGATGCAGATGTCTTTTTCGAATCCTTCGGCTCGCGGCGCCCGGCAGGCGACATCGTCGAGCCAGATGCCGGCGAGGTTTCAGACGGATCGCCGATTCACGTGGAGTTTGCGCGTTCCCAGAAGCGCGCGGTTTGGACCAATCGGGCCGACAGTCTGCTTGAACTCGCGGAACTCAGCGGGATCAACGTCCGTTACGGCTGCCGTGCCGGCGGTTGCGGAACCTGCGAGCTGCAGGTCCTGGAAGGCGAAATCGCTTACCTGCAACGTCCTGTGATACAGCCCAAGCCTGGTCGCTGTCTCGCCTGCATTGCACGACCGGTGGGCAACGTTGTTCTCGACGTTTAGCCTGCTCACGTGAGATGGCCCCTTTTCTGTTACGCAAGCGGCGCCCCGATCCAGCAGGAAGGCGATGTCGTGTCGAATGCGCGCCTCCGGCACCTCACGTGGCGGACCGTGGGCAAATCGCCTGCCGACGTCGAAATGGGGGGTTCCCGATGTCGCCATGGTGACGGCGACGTCCGAATCGCCGGACGTCGCTGGGCGGCTGCCGCTTGGAAGCCTGAATGATTCTGGGCCGGATTGATGCATTTGACCAACGACCCAAATCGTCCAACCGGCTTCGATGAGCATCCGCTGCCGATTATTCCCCCGCTTGCAAGGCGCCTTCACAACTGAAAAGTGCAGGATGCCGAGCACGCCAAGGACAGCCCTTGCAACTTCGCTCTGTCGCGGGTCGGCCGTCGCGACTGTCGATGCGGTTACTTCTTGGGGATCGACGTCGACAGTTTCGGTGAGCCAACCTTGGTAACGTGATAGTTGTGGCAAAGTGTGCAGTCTTGCAGCGCACTGGAGCGATTGTGGCAGCTGTCACAGCTCGACTTGTCGATCGCCTTGAAGTTGGATGAGAACTTGAACGGATTCCCTGACTTGTAAGCCGACTTCGTTGGTTGCGTATCGGCCATGGTGTGGCAGGTCAGACAGCCTTTCTCGCCAACGACGCCAAAGTGCGGCTCGTGAAGAAACCGCGTGAAGCGCGAAGCTTTCGTGCCATGAGAGGCAGGCGACCAATTGATCAGAAGGCGCCCACTCTTCGCTTGATCGACGCTATGGCATTTGGTGCACTGACCCTGCGCATCTTCGCCTGTCAGATGTTCGAAGGCGGCCTTGGCCAATGGATTCTCGGTTCGTGGCGCGATCATCGAGCGGCTCGAAATATCCAGCCAAGCACGCAAGAACGCGTCCTTGTGATGGGCCGGTCGGTAGAGGATCGCAAATTCGCCGCGATACCAGCCGCCGAACTCCGCCCAGCTCTCTCCGTCCACATTGGCAGTGAGAGGCGCCACATCGGAGTCGTCCGCGTCCGCGCCGTCAGCATCGGCAGCTTTCTCTGCCGCTTCGAGTTCCGCCTGTTGTTTGCGTTCCGCAGCTCTTCGGGCAGCGTCTTCCGGCCCTTTGATCAACGCGCCGAAGGGATCGACGCGCCAAGGCCCCGCATTGACGTTGATTGCGGTTTCGGTTGTTGTTTCGCTCGATTCGCCATCGGCGACCTCGGTCTGCCAGGCGGTCAAGGCCGGTGCAGCCGGTTTCGTTTCAATGTCGGCAAGCACGGCGTCAAGGCGGTTCTTGATCTGGGAATATGCCTCGATCTCAGTAGCCAGGTTTGGGAGCCACTTTTGCTGCAGACCGACGAGAACGTCGCGTGGCAGCGCTGAGACCAACTGCGGTATGCGCATGTTGCCCAACTCAGCGCCGGTCGCAAGTCGGATCCGTTCTTTTATGCGCGTGTTCTTGGACGTGATCAGATCGTGCAACAGCAGCTTGACCTCCCAGATGAACGCGGCTGCCGCTTTCAGCTCCTTATCCGAAGCCTTGCTCAGATCAAGCAGATCCATGCTGCGAACGATCCGAATGAGCGCTTGGCGTTTGCCATCGACGCCAATCAGGAGTGCCATCAGTGGCGATATATCCGCTTCCGAATCCTCCGGCCAATCTCCAATCGCAACGTTTTTTTCGCGCAGAGTCTCCACGTCGACACCAGGCAGTGTGAGTAATGCAACCCCCTTGGGTCCTGTCGCGCGCTCCTCGCCGAGAATCTGCCGCAAATGGCATGACGCACACGTTTGATCAAATGGTTTGACCGCCATGTGCTGCGGCGTGGCGGCCGACGTGTGACAGTCCGTGCATTGATCAGGCACCGGCCCCGTATTGCGTTTTCGCGTGATCGCCTCGGGGAAGTTCTGCTTGAAGTGCTTGGCATGATCAAACCGAACGCGGGTCCTTCTGCGGAATGGATAACTCCGGTAGTCCGGATGACCATTCTCGAAGTCATCGAACTGAACCACGTGACAGGCCTGGCAACGTCCGTCAGAGACGTTCTTGAGGTCAGCGCTCTGGCCCTGGTGTTCCGTATGACACGTCGCGCAGAAAACACCATCAGACGTGGACACCTTCGCCGGGAACAGATAACTGCGCAGGTTGGCGATCAGAGGCTTGTCATCGAGTTTGTTGGATTCGCCCAATCGCTGCGTACGTTGCTGCAGTTTCTTCTTCGCGACGCCATGCGGATTGAAGGGCGAACGTGCAATCGTGTGGCAAGCCAGGCACGTCTTGCTGTCGCGTTCCGGGCTGGACGGCGCGACCACCTGATGCAGCCAGCCAAACTTGCTGCTACCGACATTTGCGTGGCAGCTATCGCATTCGGACTGTGACCCATGCGCCGCCGCCAACGGTCCGGGCATCAGGATTTGCCGGTTGGCCGTGGCGGTCAGCCCGAGAGCCAGAATTCCTAACACGAACAGTGCCGTCCATCGGCCCATCGCGTTGCGCTTGGCAACCAGTTTGGCGGTTGGTGTTGGGCGCCCCTTCGGCCTATCGCGAAAAATCTTCACGCTAAGGGACTCCCGTCGTAAACGCATAGGTGTGCGCTACGTGAAGGACCGATGCAACGATCAATCCATACGTGGCGGGAACGTGCACGAACAGCCAGGCCTGTAGCAGAAGTTGCTGAGCATACTGGAAATCAAGATAAGCCTTCGTCGCTACGAGTTGCCGGATCTTCCGGATGGCGTCTTGCGCTTCCGCGGTGACGCCGCTCTCGAGCGTGTCGACCATCTGCGTCATGATCTGTAGCGGCCGCGGCGAGTGGCGGATGTGCGCAAGCAAATCACGCGGTCGCGCGAGAAAATCGTAGAGTGTGCTCTTATAGAACTGTGCTACGGCATGAAGCTGCGGAGATTGCGCGGCGGCTTCGGCCAATTCGCTGGCCTCCGCGGCCAGACGTTGGCGCACGCGCGGAATTGAGTCGAAATCCATGCCTTGGCGATGAAGATCAAGCCTGACGGGAACGGTTGCGGAGAGATATGCGCCGACGACACCGCTCACCGCCGTCACAACGAATAGAATCCACAGTACCCACTCTATAAAGCTGTTTGGCAGGCGAAACTGCGTGTGGACCAGGAACAGGGCGACCACGAGATAGCCGGTATAGATGTGCAGCTTCATCCACCGCGCTGCCGTGACGAACGTCCGGCCCCTGTCTCCACGGCGAACATGGTAAGTGAGCTGCGCCAGCATGAATCCGGCCAGCAGCCATCCATCAAGGTACCGTGGATCGCGCAGGTTGATATCCCACAGAACAATGATGACGTAGAGCAGTGCCATACAGAGCACTGTCGCCATACTGTTCCGGATCGCACCAATCATCGCAAATACGACTCAAGTGAATTCAAGGCGGACCCATCCGCAATGTTGACCCGCTTCAATGCATCATGCGGACAGGCGCGCTGACAGGCCGGACCATTGCGTTGTTTGTAGCAAAGATCGCATTTGATGGCCGTCAAGACGGGCGCACCATCGTCGCCAACAAGCGGACGGCCGCCGGCTGAGAGGGCCGGCTCCATGCGGATGTTGTCATACGGGCAGGTACTGGCGCAAATCGTGCAGCCAATACAAAGATCTTCATTCACCGTAACGTGACCAGTGTCAGGCTGGCGATTGATGGCGCCGGTCGGGCAACCGATCATGCACACCGGATCGTGACAGTGCATGCAGGCGTGCGCGATGAGAACATTGGCGAGGGTGTCGCCCCGTCGAACAAAACGCGAAACGCCGCCATGCGAGTCGGCGCAGGCGCGGACGCATTCATCGCAGTTGACACACCGATCGAGATCGATCGCCATGGCCTGCGTTCCATTCATCAGTCGGCGATCGACAACGATCTCCGGTGGCGGACCACGGTGCCTCCGGTTCCGCTCATCGGAGACGGCAGCACAGGATGCATTCCGGACGTCGGCAATGAATGCCGACATGTGCGATCGAGACAGTGACGGAAAAATCATGTCTTCGAAGATGTAGGTTGGAACCCGGACGACGATCGCGGTACCGGATACCCTGTAGCCGTTAGCAAAGCTGAGCCCGGCGTCTGTGGCGTCGGGACGACCTGATGCGTCCAACAGCTCCAGGAGGCCGCCTACCTGTCCGGCCCCAATCGCACCAATGGACGTTTCCTGTGCGCCATGTACCGACGTGACCCTCGCGAAACCCGACACCATGACAATAATTTCGTCCAGGTATTCGTCCTCGTCAGCAATAATCGGCTCGTGATCACGCAATGGCGTGGCATTTGAACGTGCTTTGCGATAGGCATGGCTCCACTCAAACTGGCCGTAGCTCTCCAATCGCGCATGCCTCAGTATCTCATCCAGGTGAGCATCGCTGAGACGCACAAAAGCATCGCAGTTTCGGATGCCATAATATAGGGCATGCGCGCGATGCAATTGATCAGTCAAACCACGAAACCACTCTGACCACTGCCGAAGTTCCCGAGCCCCGGCCCAGCGGATCTCGAGAACGATCGTGTCGTCGGTCGCGGCGATCGGCGTGGTCTCTCGCGGTCGCCGCGTCAATGCTTCGGCAACACCTAGGATTGGATCGGTAATATCGACGAAGCCCCCGTGGAGGACAACAAACATCGATGTTCCGTAATCGCCCTGCCTGTATAACCGTTCGCCACGACGCAACTGAAGTGGTCGGGCATCATTGGCAATGATATCCACTAATGCCAAATCCTGCGGAAAGACACTTGCATCGATTTCGCGAAGAACCGGATGGTTCAGTATCTGACTGACAAAGTCGGCCGTCAGCCGGCCTGCCGCGAACGGCTGATCCCAGCGCTGTGGTCTCTGCACAACCTCGCGCAGATGCTGAGGCGGTAATTCAGCATCAAGAACGTCTAGGTTATAGTCGTCGAACCGCTCGACATTAGGATAGCGAGACAATTCCATAGTTCAGCCCCCCGGCCCCAGGCATGGAACATCTGTTTGCCTTTGGCAGACAGATTCTATTTTTTTGGTTGCCCTCTGTAGTCCTTCGGTTTGGGCAGAAATTTGTCGATACTTCCGAATTTGCCACCATCGTAGTTGCTCGCGATGCTCAATGTTTCGACGGCAACATTGTCCGCCGCCGCAAATAGCGCCTTTTTGTTGTTGAGCCGCAGCCAAGTTGATCGCGCAAATTTTGTCATTTTTACCAGTTCGGGCACATTCGGCAGTGCCTTTGCCAGGGCGGCGATTCGATCGCGGACGTCGGCGACGCGCTTGGCCATCTTGAACGCATAAACCTTGCGCTCTGTAGCCAAACCGACAGCTCTCAGAGCGCTTTCCAATTCGACGCCCAAGCCGATCAAATGCATCAAGCGCTGCCGTTCCTTCTTGGCAACCGAATTGACCTTTCCCTTTGAATACCAAACATTATGGCGCACCTCACCCTGCGACCAGGCGATCAAGTCGAACCGGCTTCCAGGCGGATGACCGCCGACATTTACGAGCTTTTCCTGCGGCACCAGGTGACAGCCAAAGCATGTCTTAGCCGTCTCATAGAGCGCGTGCGGACGGATCATTCCGCCGGATTCTGATTTGGCCCATCGACGTTTGCGTTCGGCGGCACTTTCCGCGGACTTGTTTGGTTTTCCGCTGAAGCTCGAATGAATATCGATATAGCGACGGCCGGCACCGTGACAGGACTCACATGAGATGCCGGAGATGACCTTGCTGCGGGCACCAACCGATTTGGTCGTAAAATGACAATTAAGGCAGAGGCTCTCCGACTTCAGACGGCGGATGCCGAGCTTGCGCGATATGGCCTTGGCTTCCTTGCTGCGCGGCATGCTCCGGAAGGTCGTGTGGTGGTGCGTGTTCTTCCAGATTTCGCCTTCTTCCTTGTGGCACTCGACGCAGGCGTTCGGACCCTGAACACCGCGCTTTTGCTTGGCCGTCTTCGCCGCGCCCTGAAACGACCCGATCGAAAGAAAAGCAATCGTCATGCAAAGCAGTAGAAAATGCAGATAAGGTCTCAATTCGACGTTTCGTTTTTTACTCGAACTGAGCGTAATGCATTGATTGCGGCAATGACGATATTCCTGAATGTTCGGCGCAGCTGGTAATTCTCGAATCATTCCTATCATCAGACCTTTTCGACAATGCAAGACTTACAATTCAAGGCGATTCGCATTCAGCAACGTTCGTCATGAAATACGGAAAGAAAGAGGAATTTTGATGAGGAATGGGAAATTATGAGTCGGCAATGTGTCGCTGTACAATTCGAGGGCTCGGCGAGCGGGCGAAATCGCGCGACGCACCTTGGAGAAATGCCGATGCTGTGAGCCATTCGTCACCGACTGGACTTGCCAATTCGGGCATGCTCCACTTGATGAATTCGATTGACCTGAATTGCTGATCAGCTGGTTCTGTTGTCGGCGCGGCATAGGGAGTGTGGCCGATGGCGCTGAGAAAGACGAAAGTTGAACTGAACAACGCGGTATTCTCGCTTCCAGACATCGTCGCCAAGGAGCATGGATTTTTTGCGGAAGAGGGGCTCGATGTCGAACTTGTGCTGCCGGAAAAACGCAAGGCGAGCCTGGCGGCGGCAGACACGCGGCAGACGGACCCCAAGGCGCTCCAGTCCTTTCTATGGCACGAGGGTATCGAGAAGGGCGAGTTTTCTGTCTACCACGCCTGTGAATGGGGGCAGATGCGGCGCAGCCAGGA
Organism: Hyphomicrobiaceae bacterium; assembly: GCA_051009955.1. GTDB lineage: Bacteria > Pseudomonadota > Alphaproteobacteria > Rhizobiales > Hyphomicrobiaceae > Tectiglobus. The sequence goes on from JBPCWB010000347.1 coordinate 9,979, forward strand.
CAGCGCCGTCGGCGCCAAAGTGATAACCCGCAGGGCGGCAGTCTCCACGCAGGCGATTATCGTGCGGGGCGACGCAGACTACAATGTCCCCCAGGACCTGCGAGGCGTTGAAGTCGCAGTCAACTTTCATGCCGGCTCTCACTATATCACGCTTGGGATGTTGAGCGGATTCATGCGGAAGGATGATGTCAAGGTCATCCACCTGGGCGTGCCAAATCAACGTTTCAAGGCGCTGCTGGAAGGGCGCATCGAGGCGGCATCCGTGATGGAGCCCTGGATCACGGCGGCCGAGAAACTCGGCATGAAGGTGGTCTGCGAGGCGTTTTACAACGGCCTCGAAGTTGCCGACACGTCAGTTGATACCGAAACGTTTTCGGCATTGCATCGTGCGCACAAGAAGGCCGTTCACAAAATTCGTGAAGACGTCCGGCCCTTCCTAAAGCATTTGATTGCCGAGGTGCCAGCAGAAATTGTGCGCCTGTCCGGAGATGATTTCCACTTGCCGCGACTGCGCTACAACGATCCGGAACCTTACCCGGCCGCGGAGTTCCAGCGCACCTACGAATGGATGGTGGAGTGGGGCCTGCTGGAAGCCGATACGAGTTTCGATCAACTCGTCGACGTCCGCGTTGCCTCGTAGGACTGATGACTTGCGGCAATGGTTGGGGTTCACCCGTCAGGGCGCCGAGACAATCGCTAACGCGTGTCAGGATTCCATCCCGCCATTCATATCGCCACCGCCCGTCTCCGCGTGGCTGCCCGCGCCATACGTGATCGCGGCCGTTGTGACAGCTTCGCGATCGCCTGGCCGGCCCATGACCGCATCCCGGTCCTGTTTGACCGACCAAAGCGCCAGAATAAGAGTGGCCGGCGCAAGAATGCTGAGCAACATCTTCGGCAACATCGCTGTGGTACCACCGAACAACGATCCGAAATTGGTCGCGTACATCAGGACGAGCACGAGGCAGCTGATCACGTAAGCGCGAACAACCTGCGTCCGGCCTGTACGGAGGCAATAAATGCCGGCAGTCAAAACCGCGATAGAACCGGCAGCCCACGCAACCCAACCCATCGCACATCTCCCTGCAGATCTGT
>JBPCWB010000348.1:0-8249 GCA_051009955.1 Hyphomicrobiaceae bacterium
GAGCAGGACTTCGACGTCGCATTCATGGACGTCATGATGCCCGGCAAAAATGGTGTCGAAAGCTTTTTGGAGATTCGTCGCATCAAACCGGATGCGACAGTCTACATGATGACGGGCTACAGCGTCGAGCAACTGCTGCAGCAGGCGACGGACAACGGTGCGCTCGGCGTTCTGAAGAAGCCTCTCGATATCCAAGATGTCATGGGAGCATTGGCCAACGTCCTTCCGGAAGGCGTTGTCCTTGTCGCGAATTCGGATCAAGGGCTTGGGCAGCAATTGCGGGAACTTATTGGGAGTACTGGCAAGAAGTGCGAACTGGTGACGGACCATCACTCATTGAATGCGCGTATCAATCTTGGTGCTGTCGATGTGCTTGTCCTGGATCGAGATATGCCGCTTATCGATAGCATTGATCTCTATGCCAATATGCGAAAGAGCGGACAGTCACTACCAGTCGTCATTTTGTCTTCAATTGATGACGATGACTCCTGCTCAGCTCAACTGAGCAAGCTCAATGTCACAGGCGTGGTGAGCAAACCGTTCGATCCATCGGTGTTACTGCAGAAGTTGGATGAGATCGCTTCGTGAGCAGGCCTGTTCCGTGTCAGAACCAAGCGGACGAATGATCTGATTGCTGGGTTCGGTGTCTCTGGCTCATCGTAACGGTCCCGGAGGGACGACGATGACGAATAGAGACGGGTGCCACGCGGACAACGCCGAATAGACGGTTCGGGACATTCGCAGAGTGACGCGCCGGACGTTCTCCGCGCAAGAGACGATCCGCATTGTTCTCGAAGGCCTGCGTGGCGAAGCGACGATCGCAGGCAATCAGGCGTTTGAGAAGAAGAAAAACCCGGCGTCCGTATCGTCATTCCAAGATGCCTTAACAGAGCGTTAACCCTACGAGATTAGACTGCAATTGCAACCTGTAGTTGTATTTGGAGTAAATTGTATGCGTATCGTTCTTGCTGCTGCCGCTCTTCTCTTTGCCGGACCCGCCCTTGCCGGACCCACATGCACAGAGGAGCCGCGGAGCAAATGGCTCACCAAAGACGAGATGGTCAAGAAGATCAAAGCAGACCAATACACGATCGGCGTTTTTAAGGTCACATCGGGTCGATGCTACGAGATCTACGGGCGTGACAAGACCGGCAAACGTGTCGAGGTCTACTTTCATCCAATGACCGGTGAAGCGGTTCGGACCCGAACACGCTAGGGCCACATCCCCCCAAAGCCACCATTCATAGTAGCTCGCGAATGTGATGCTGACTCGATCTCACATTCAATCTCTTGGCATTGCGCTCGTCGTCATAGCGATGGGCGCAATACCTGTTCTTTTTGCTGTTGAAAGTTTGCGAAGTACCCAAGGTGCGGTCGTCGACAGTCGACAGCACGACACGGTGTTAGAGGCCACTTTCGAAGTTAGATCCAAAGTCGAAAAGCATCTTCTGTATTTTGCAGCCTCGGCGCTCGACCTCAATGATCGTGAACGCCAAGCAATGTTGCGCAAGGCCAATCGACATCTTCGCGAATTTCGGGACGCCATAACAAAGTTGAGCGAAGGCACGAACGATCAACTCCTGCCCGCCGAACGAGAAGGCCTTCAAACTGGAATCTCCGAGCTTCTTCACAATTGGGAAGAAATCAACGGGAATTTGAATGAGGGAATGTCCAATGTCGAGAAGACATGGCATTTCCTCAGCATGGTCGAGAACTTTGAGAGGTTGAACAACGTCCTCTTAGGTCTACACAAAAGAGTCGCATCCGAACACGACGATGGCCTCCGAGAAATCTTTACAAATATTGAGATGGCCATCTTGACAATCGTTGGTCTCATGATCGTTGGCACGAGCCTTGCCAGCATTGGTCTTGGAGGATCGAATTTCCTTCTGAACACATCGAAGGCACAGGCTGCTCAGCTGCAAGACAGCAACGATCTGCTGAGGCATCGCGAAGAGACCTTGAGGCTCCAGGCGATCCAGTTGCGAGAAAGCAATGATCTGCTGAAACGTCGAGAAGAAGCGCTGCGAATTCAGACTGACCGATTCAGTTCGGCGATCGAACATATGGCCCAGGGCCTCTGCATGATCGACAAGAATCATCGCTTGATCACCTGGAACAAGGCGTTCGCAGAGATGTACGCTATCCCTGCCAACTTGTTGCAGGAAGGGCTGCCTTATCTCGCCGTTCTAGAGTATCGTATCAAGTCTGGAAGTGCTCCCAAGAACTGCGCCGACTTCGTCAATCGTGAGCTGGGTACGAACGACAGTACGGATGCTCACGGTGAAATCTGCGAACTTCCAGATGGACGTTTCATTTCGTCAAGCTACGAGCAGACGCCCGAGGGCGGTCTGCTTGCGACCCACCGGGACGTCACGAAACGACGGCAGAGCGAACAGCAGATCATTCACCTCGCTCACCATGATGGCCTAACTAGTCTGTTGAATCGGCGTTTCTTCGTTGAACGCCTTGATGACGAACTGAAAGAAGCAAAATCCGGCAAAGGGCTAGCCCTCTTTGCTATCGACTTGGACGACTTCAAGCTGGCTAACGACAAGTTCGGGCACGCGGCTGGCGATTTGGTGCTACAGACCGTCGCCAGCAGATTGAAAGAGTGCACGCGCAGCCATGATCTCATTGCGCGAGTTGGCGGCGACGAATTTGCGGTCGTGCTCCCAGGTGAATCTAGTCAAGAGGCTGTAACCAAGTTTGCTTCCCGTCTGGTCGACGAGTTATCCAGACCCTACGACTTTGAAGGTCAGATCATCGAAATTGGAAGCTCGGTCGGCGCGGCAATGGCCCCACACGATGCCTGCGAAGCCGACGGCCTCATGAAGACGGCCGATGTTGCCCTTTACGAAGCAAAGAACGAGGGACGTAATCGGTTCAGATTGTTCTCTGCCGAATTGCTCGACAAGATGCTTGAACGCCGGGAATTGGAAGAGGCGCTGGGACATGCCCAAGAGCGCGGCCAATTCGAGCTCCACTATCAACCCATTATTTGCGCTAGAAGCGGCCTCGTAGTTGGAATGGAGGCTTTGGTCCGCTGGAGCCATCCTGAACTCGGCGCAATTCCACCGACCAAATTCATCCCAATTGCCGAAGATCTGGGCCTGATGGGGAAGTTGGGCACCTGGGTCATCGAACGGGCTTGCCTCGATGCCGCTCAGTGGCCATCCCCCATACGGGTAGCCGTAAATGTTTCGGCAGCACAAATTCACTCCCGCACGCTGGAGCTTGATGTTGCTGTGGCGCTCGGCAAGTCTTGCTTGCCCGGCGATAGGTTGGAGCTTGAAATCACCGAATCCGTGCTTTTGGATGACGAAGACAAGGTGCTAACGACAATCGACAGTATCCAGGAATTGGGTGTCTCGGTCTCGATGGATGACTTCGGCACCGGCTTCTCCAGTCTCAGCTATTTGCACAAGTATCCACTCGACAAGATCAAGATCGACCGCTCCTTCATCGCTGATCTGCCCGGCTCAAATTACTCACAATCGATCGTGCGCACCATCGTGAGCCTCGCCAAGAGTCTCGGTATGTCGACGACTGCTGAAGGAATTGAAACAGCTGAACAGCTTGCACTCCTCAAAGAGGAAGGTTGTGACCAACTGCAGGGCTACCTCATCAGCAAAGCCGTACCTGCTGCGAGTGCAGTCGAGCTCATCCGAACGCTAAATTCGCCAGGATGTGCCGCCGCCTAGTTCTCCCACATCACCCAAGGTCCCGATGCGCCTTCGTCACCAACGCAACGCCGCCTGAGCTTGCCTTGGAAAGTGGCCGAGCAGTCCTGAGGTGATGGCGAACGCGACGCATATTTTCCATCGATCTGCCAAAAAATGGAGCGCGACTTGAATTGGCGAGGTTCAAAGACAGCGAACGTCGCGATCACGGCTTGACCAATTTCGGGGCGCATCAGTTTGAGCCATTTGTTTCATGTGGCTCGTCGCCATTTTCTTTTGGGTTGCGTCCATGCAAACCAGTTTCTTCGTAGCCCTCGAAAAAGTAGGTGACAGGGACATTGAGCTGGCTACAGAGGTCATAAAGATGGCGTGCGGAAATAGACTCGCGTCCCAATTCGAATGCAGCATATCGTTCCAAGGAAATGCTCAGAATGGCCGCAAGCTTTTCGGGTGATTCTCCCCGTTTCTCGCGTAAGACCCGCAATTGCGCACCTATATGTTCATTCAGTTTCAACGATGGCCCCACTCTCCTGGTTGCGAATTCACTTATGGACACTTGCGCATCGAATGCGTCGCGTATCAGCGCAAATTCCGGAGCGCGCAGGGGCATCCCACAGATCGGCGAATTATGCAATCTGCGTTGTCACGAAAAACCCGATAGTGCAATCGGAATTGAATATTCGTTACTATGAAATCACAAAATTTCAGCGTTAATCCGCGTGCTTCTTTCAACCTTGCGAAGAAGGCAATTGCGCAACGTCTGCTATCAGCAAACGTTCCATCTATAGAATTGGATTGCTCTTGGGACTGCGCCTCATTTCTCCGGCATCGGCTCTCTGGGTCAAGGAGTCATCTCCATGCTGGCGCCTATCGCACGCAGCAAATGGAGCATCATTCCATGAACTGTAACAGGAATGGCATCAGTGCGATCCCATTCGACCAATCGATCAATTTCGAAGGAGTGTCTTAACCAAACCGAGATAGTTTAAGTCGGTTCCGTGGTTTCGGGACGTGCCGTCAAGAGGCGGCATGTGAAGGCGATGTCGATTCAGCTCCTGCTGATGCCCACTCCCGCGCGCATGAGGCAACCACGCTTCAAAGTTGAAAGCCAGATGGTTGGCTTTGATTGAGGGGCTTTGTCATGCGCGCGAAACTAGCAGAAATCTGGAAGCTGACCCATCGAATTGACACTGCGATCATGCGGCTTTGGCCGTATGCGTTGATCGGGCTTGCGACAGTCTTGGCCGCTCAAATCGCGGCTGAACTCGATGCCTTTGAGATGATCTACGACTTTTCGCGTGCGCACGAGGATTGGGAGCTTGATGAGCTGATCACGCTTGCTCTCATGTCAGTAGTGGGTTTGTTGGCCATGCTCGTCGTGCGTGCGCGGCAGCTGGCCAGGGAGATCTCACTGCGTAAGGAGATGGAGCGGCAGGCAGACCAATTAGCCCGCCACGATCCCCTCACTGGGATTGCCAATCGGCGCAACTTCAATGAGAAGTCTGAGGCCTTGATTGAATTGGCCGCTCGGTCAGGCAAGCAGGTTTCACTGCTGTCGATCGATCTCGATCGCTTTAAACCCGTCAATGACATTTACGGCCACTCATATGGCGATCGCACATTGCAGATTGTGACCGACAAAATTCTCGACAATCTTCGCGCGAGCGACGTGGCAGCAAGGGTGGGCGGTGACGAGTTTGCGGCCGTCATTCTCCACGAGCCGGGAGAGCCCATTGCCGAAAGCATTTCAAGACGAATTCTGAATGCCATTGGCGAGCCGATCGCGCTCGACGATAAGGTCGTCAATATCTCGGCCAGCATTGGCATTGCCAACTTCCCGAATGATGCCGATGACTTCGACGACCTGACCAGCAAAGCTGATTTGGCCATGTATCGGGCAAAGAAGCTCGGTCGTGATATGTACTCGAATTACGATCCAGAGATTGGCAATTTACAGCGCGAGCGCAACGAGCTTGAAGCTGAGCTCCGCAATGCGATCAACTCCGGTGAAGTTGTCCCGTATCTTCAGCCCCTAGTGTCCCTCAAGGACAACGGTCTGGCTGGCTTCGAAATTCTGTCGAGATGGCAACATCCTTCCAAAGGCCTCATACCACCTGACCGCTTTATCCCGATTGCGGAGGACTGTGGCCTCATCGGACAGCTCATGCAATCGGTTCTCAGGCAAGCCTGCGAGGCAATTTCGAGCTGGCCGGGCGACTTCATTCTGTCGGTAAATCTGTCGCCGTCTCAAATCCGAGATCGACTGCTGTCCGACAAGATTAGAGTAATCTGCGAAGACACAGGTTTTCCGTGCGAGCGGCTGGAAATCGAGATCACAGAGGCCGTATTCATTGAAGACAGCGATCTCGCGCGCGAAGCTATCGAGAAGCTCAAGTCTTTAGGCATGACGGTTGCGCTTGATGACTTCGGCACCGGCTTTTCCAGCATGCGCTACCTCAGTGAATTCCCAATCGATAAGGTCAAAGTCGACAAAAGTTTTGTTCTGCATCGAACTGAAAATGAGAAAAACGAGAAAATCATCAACAGCATCATTTCACTTGGACGAAGTCTCGGACTTCTGACGACGGCAGAAGGCATTGAGAGCAAGTCGGATGCGGCATGGCTTGTCGGCCAGGGTTGCGAACAAGGACAAGGCTATCTGTACTCGCCACCGGTCTCAATCCTATCGGCCTTGAAATTCGCGGAGGCGGAGCGGGACAGACAAGCTGCGAAAAAACAAGGGTCAGACAAGAACTCTGACAAATTGCCAGTTGCAAGCTAATCATTGTCCGGGAGATGGAGGCGCAGTCGCAGCTGGAACTGCGTGAGCTGCAAGCGGAACCGCAGGCGGTGACGCAACTGGCGCTTAAATCGGCCCGGGCACGCCATCGTCACCAGTGATCTCAAACGTGCGGCAATCGAATTGCAGGCATCAGTTATCAGTTTCGTCAGGATCCCAAGATCTGAGATTTCCCGCGGAACGCCCCAATCTGCAGAAATGTTTGGACCCTAGACGAGTCCTTAAGGGGGCATTTGCGCCGTTCTCAGACTTACCGTTTTCGAGCTACTGCGGACGTTTCAAGGCATCGGTCAACGTACTCGCCTGGTGGCGTAAGACCGGGTTCATTGCAGCCTTCGCGAGCCCGACAATGAGACATAGCGTGACGCTCTGAATGTTGTGCAGGCTCGCGCTATTGCCCTTCCAGCTCGCTCGTGAACAAGGCCCAGACACTCGACCGCGACGGTCCAACGATTTCGCGATCCGCGACCGACCCGCGATTCGGTGTGATCAAGTTTGCAGTTATGCTTGACGCAGATTTATGTCTGCCGTCTCATTTCTGCCACTATCGGTTTTGTCGGATCAAGTTGTTGATAATTCGGGATTTATCACCTGGTTCGCCAGCAACGATTCAGTGAGATAACTGAGCAACCGGACTTGTACTACTCACTATAGTTCAATAACAATCCACCGTGCGTCCACAGGGCTTGGTGCAGTGCCGTGCTGTCCGGACCCGAATAAGGTGGGTTCGCCGGGCGGGTTGGCCGCCCGAGCGAGCAGGGCGCGACAGAAGGCGGTGGTCGTCGTCGATTGGAGGCGATCGCGGGACCAACCGTCAGAACAACAGGGACACGTCGGGGGATTTCCGACAACGGCGGGCTGCAAGGCCGGCAACCGGCATCGTGTGTGCGGTGCGGGAACGGGTGAATTGCGTTTTGCGTTTGTTAGGGGTTTAGTTGTGTTCCAATTTGGTTTGCAAAGTTGTTTCAAAACTATGGCGCGCATAATGTTAGTTGCTGCGATGATGGCATTAACAACCTCGTTGTCGCTTGCCGATCATTGCCCGACTGGCGTGACTTACAATGTCGCCAATACGGGGACTGAAGCGGACCTAAACGGTGCAGCAGGCGGAACCGCCAACCCGGCCAATAATTCTCAAATACCAAATGGACTGAGCGACGCACATAAGGCAACGACCATAAACACGCTCCAAATGACCGGGCGAACCGGAGTATTCTTCATTGACCGCGTTGACGGCAACCCGAGCGGTTGCAAAATCGGTCAAGACGATAATGTTAGCGCCGACGGCACTGGCGGAGGTGGGACCGCAGATATCGTTCAAGGGACCTGGCACAGCGACACGCCCGTCTGTTTTGTCATCGTAAAGTCGTCCAATGAAGCGTTTGTCCAAGAATATGCTACTCCACAAACGGAAGGGTCTTGGACTACGATTGGCAGAATAGAAAATAACCAAGGCATTCCGCAGGGGATATCGCACTTGGATTTTTATGGCTGTGATTCGGAGGGAGGAAATGGCGGCAATGGTGACGATGGCAATTTGATAATTACAAAGACAACAACAGATGGTGAGACCGAAAGCTTTACGTTCACGGTCGAAGAGGAAAACGGTAGTCCAACATTCGTCGCAAGCAGGACCATCCAAACCGTTACTCCTGACATCGAGCAGAATGGCACTCCGGTCACACTTGCTTTTGGCAAAACTTACACCGTTACTGAGAGTTTCTTTCCGACCGGATGGACTTTGGACAATAGTCTAACATGCAGCC
>JBPCWB010000349.1:0-2992 GCA_051009955.1 Hyphomicrobiaceae bacterium
CGTCAGAGCAATGCCAATGGCGAATTGTCCACCAAGCCGACATGTCACCGATTGGCCACGCAGATCCGGCGCACACTTGGTCTGACGACACAAGACTAAGTGTTGCAAGACCCTGTCGAAGACCGAGGCGTGCAAGCAGCGGGTGTCAACTCGGTCCCGGCAATCACGAATTGTTCTGCGGTCAGCAATGGCAGTGAAGCAGAGGAGAACGAACCCGCTCTCGCGGGAGCGCGCTGCGCGCGGCAAGGTTAGGGTGTGAGTAACCAACAGGGCAACGAATAATAACGGACGGGGTTTCCTGTCTTGAGGATCGAGAGGTTCGGAACCTTCAACTCAAGACCGGAGCCCAACTATGACCTCTAACAGCAAACCAGTTGCCATCACTTGGTTACGTGCGCGCATGATCGAGGACATGACGATCCGCGGTTTTGTGCCCAAAACGCAAGACGACTACATCCGCAGCGTCAAGTCCCTCGCCGCCTTCGTTGGGCGGTCTCCGGACACAGCCACACCGGAGGAGCTTCGCCAGTTCCAGTTTGCCTTACGCGCTGAAGGCGCCAGCCCTTCCAAGATGAATGCCGCTGTTTCTGGATTGAGATTTTTCTTCAAGGTCACGCTGGACCAGCCCGATATCGATCGCTGGACACAGTTTGTGCGTGAGCCACGTAAGCTGCCTGTCGTACTCAGTCAGGAAGAAGTTGCCAGCCTGATTGAATGTGCGCCCGGACCCGGCCTCAAGTACAAGGCAGCCTTCAGTGTCGCCTACGGCACTGGTCTGAGATCGCGAGAAGTCATCTCATTGAAGGTCAGTGACATTGACAGCCAACGTATGCTGATCCGCGTCGAGCAAGGCAAGGGCAACAGGGATCGCGATGTCATGCTGTCACCGCAACTGCTGGACCTGTTACGCCGTTGGTGGCTTGAGGTGCGCTCACCGTTCTGGCTGTTTCCAGGCAGCAAGCCGGCCTGCCACATGACGGCACGGCAACTCAATCGTGCCTTTCACGCCGCTGCCGATATGGCCGGCATCGACAAGAAGATCTCTCTGCATACATTGCGTCACAGCTTTGCCACGCATCTTCTCGAGAGCAATATCGATATCCGCGTCATTCAGGTTCTACTCGGTCACGACCGGCTCGATACGACGGCGCACTATACGCGCGTGGCAACGAAGGTTATTGGCGGAATCGTGAGCCCGCTGGACCAGTTGGAGGCCAGAAGGCAGCAATCCGACTAACCGGCTTGCGCCTTGGCCCGGCCAACCTTGGAAGTTGCGGACATCTTCCGCAATCACGGCTCCGCTTGGCGTGACGCCAATGCCGGACGCGTCAGCCTTGAACAACTCAAGGTCATGAGCGCCATCGAACGCTGTAGAACAGCAGCGCTCGGCGGCCATGTTGCACGTTGTGATGACTGCCAGCATACCAAGATTGCCTACAATAGCTGCCGCAATCGGCATTGTCCCAAGTGTCAAGGGCGAGCTGCGCGTGAGTGGATGGAAGCGCGGGAAGCCGAACTGTTGCCGGTTCAGTACTTCCACGTCGTGTTCACACTGCCGACAGCAGTCGCCGACATCGCCTACCAGAACAAACGCGTGATCTATAATCTGCTGCTCCAGGCATCAGCCGAAGCCATGCAGACCATCGCTGCTGATCCGAAGCACCTCGGTGCCAAGATCGCGATCACTTCGGTGTTGCACACCTGGGGCAGCGCCATGACGCATCATCCGCACGTGCATATGATCGTGCCGGGCGGCGGGCTATCGGCGGATGGCGACAGATGGATCACCTGCCGCAAGGGCTTCTTCCTTCCGGTACGCGCGCTCTCCAAACTGTTCAGGCACTTGATGTTAGAGAAGATCGAGGCGGCGCATGCGAGCGGCAAACTCAACTTTTATGGTCGCCACGCTCATCTCACCGACGCCCGCCTCTTCAAGCGCTTTCTGAGACCATGTCGTCGGCGCAAGTGGTTCGTCTATGCCAAGCGCCCGTTCGCCGGGCCGAAGGCGGTACTTGCTTATCTGTCGCGCTACACGCATCGCGTGGCCATCTCAAACAGTCGCATTGTCAAGGCGGATGCGGATGGCATCACATTCCGTGTCAAAGACTATCGTCGCGACGGGCTCGGCCGCTACACCACCATGACGCTTCATACGAATGAGTTCATTCGCCGTTTTCTGATCCACGTGCTACCCAAGGGCCTTCACCGCATCCGCCATTATGGTCTGTTCGCGAGTGGCGCGAAGGCCGGCAATCTCGCCAGGATGCGCGAACTGCTCGACGTTACCGAGCCGGTCAAACCGGCTAAGGCAGACGGCGACGAGAATGCGGAAGACTCTGTTCCATGCCCATGCTGTGGCGGCAGGATGCGCATTATCGAAACATTCTCTGCCGGAGAAGTTCTGCAGCATATCGCAATGATCCAAGGCATCGACAGCTCATGAGGGTTGTTGGACTGCAAATCAACGTTCATCGGGCGATCCACGCATCGCGATGCATCCGCCTGCGCTTTTCAGCGCTCAAGCAACCTGTAGATCACCGCCGCCCAGAAAAATTGGCCGAAAAAGCGCTCATCCTCTGTCCGGACAGTGCAACCAGGATTGGAAAAGTCGCCGCCGACCAGTTACCAGACCGCACAGCCCGGAATCAAATCCCATAACCAATCGATAGCTCAAACCGTGCCGCCCGCGGGTTCCTTCTTCTATGGCTGGCAGACGCCTAACGGCATCCGCAATCCTTTAAGAAAGCAGTCATGGGCGATCAATGAGGCTCAGGCGGAGCAACGTCTGCTTCAGCCGGGAGCGGACATTGTTAGTGCAGCGCACTAGCTCACTGTTGACCCGGTGCGGAACTAACCAAAGTTTTCAGCTGAGACCACGGCACCACCAAACTCGTCCACGAAACGGCGGCGAAAGTCCCGCTGCCAACCTATCTCGTACTCGGCAACGAATCCTTCGGCGGTGAGAACCTCGTTCGCAAACTGGTCAGCCGTT
>JBPCWB010000350.1:0-3617 GCA_051009955.1 Hyphomicrobiaceae bacterium
TGTCTACGCCATCACACCTTAAACCGATCGAACACACGGCCGAAGCGCCAGCGGTGAAACAATTTCTTGGCGTAAAGCCCTGATTGGCAATACGGCTCGCCTTGCATCATTTCGCGGCCCGTATCCAAATCCGGTACGTCCAGCAGAAAAACGCTGCCGATAGGTTTATCGCCTGCATTGTCAAGCAATGGACCATGCATCATGATCCTGTCCTCATGTTCCTTCAGATAAGCTTCATGCGCTTCCTGAAGCTGGGCGCGCTTACCCGTCCCGTCCGGATGGTCGATGGCGTAGAATAGGACCTGGATATTGCCCGCCTCGCGGGGACAGTCGCGCCAGGTATAAGGCAGGCCTCGCGTCCAACGGCAAATTTCCCAGCGGTCCTGAATGCCGTTGATAACGTAAGGCTCATCCGCGATATGCTTTTCGGCCGCCGCCCGGTCGGGCAGATCAATGAGCCGGAGACTCCCGAGATCTTCCGTTTCATCGTCCGATGTAAAGGGTCCGGCGAATAGGGTCTGGTCGTCGAACGCCTTGAGATAATCAAGATGTGCCTGGCGATGCACGTCCCGCAACGGAGCTGAATTGGGTTTATCAAAGATCAAGATAGAGAAAAGCATGACAACTCCCGTAACGTTGCATTAGTCGTCGGTGATCGTCTTGCGACCGCCGACGAAAGGACATAGAGGCGTGCCCCGTAACCTGGCCGGTTCGCGGTGCCGAGTGAGGGTCGTTGGGCATTGACCTCCTCAGCCGCCGCAAGTCAGAAACCGAGCAGGGCTTGCCCATTTTCCACCAGGATCTTCCCGCGAAGAGCCGGATCGGGCGCCCAGTCCATCAGATGATCCAGCATCGCCCCCTCACCAGGCATATTACCCTTCACAAAAGCGTGGGGCAATCGGCGCCCCAGATCAAGCTGTCGTCGTTCGCCTCGACAATCGCCCGGGCAAACGGGGTGACATCGGCTCATCATCGAGTTGCTGAGGCCGCTTCCGGACGGTGCTGATACTGGGCGCGCAAGAAAAAATCTAGCGAGTCTAATTTCTGACTCAGAATCATGAGACAGAGTTAGAAGAGGCTCCGATTGTTACCCGTGCTGCGGTCCTGCTCATCCGACCGGTCAGTATTTCGAATTAGCACGGAGAAGAGCGAAAAGCGCCGCGTAACGATCAAATTTAGTCTCATCAAAGTCGACGCGCCCAGGCGATTGGCGTTAGTGGTCGGCGTTCTGGCACGAAAGCTCCAGCGGCCGTCTCGTAGAATGCTCGATCTGTACAGCGAAGTGCTCAACGACCATGTTCGGTCGCTTGAGATCACACTTGCCACACAAGCTGCAGCACGCACGAAGGGTGACGATGAACGCCAAGCGGAGAACGCGCGGCACCATGCCGGCCGCAACGACCGAAACGCTGAAAAAGGCTGATGTAGCCGTTGACGAGGATTGCCCTATTTGCAGAGGCGCACGCCGAATTCGATTGCCACTTTGCAATCAAATGAGCGCAGACAACGAATTCGGCAGGGAGAGCCAAGCCAGCGGCGCAAACGACAAGTTTCGCGTCTATCCCTGTCCCGAATGCAGCACCTGACGAGCACGCGCGCGCAGCAGGCGACGGCGCCGTGTAACGTTTGGAATTCCAGCGTCCGGGTCGGCGCGAGCCGGCCAGACCGAGCCTTAGCCACCGGAGCGGCGCAGAACTCGCCGGCTGCCGTCAAATATTTCTGTCCCAGATCGAGATGCGAACGATCGGATAGCTGCGTGCACCCTCGGCTCCAATTCGCGCAATGAACCACTCAGTCGTTAATTGGCCGCAAAGGTCGAAATGAACTGCCAAATGGCGGTGGTCCCGGCGACGAGCATTGCGAGCGTCGAAACCCCCGCCCCAATCGCCCGAAGGGGATGCGTGACGTCGTCGTGCTTGAGCCCAATGGGGTGGAGGACTCGCGCTACAATGTAAGCGATGCCGACACCATGTATCAAAGCCGGCGAAGCGCCGTTGTGCTCGATGACGGCCATCGCAAGAAGCGTCAGTGCCGCAGTCTCGGTCAAGTTGGCGTGCGCGCGAATGCGCGTCGCTAGGGTCATGTTGTCTCCATGAAGTATGGGGATCTTGGTTGTTCCACGCATGAGTCCGACGCGCGCGCCGAGCACGATCGCCAGCACGATCGTCATCCCAACGTAGAAGCCTGTAATTGGGATCATCATTCATTTCTCCATAACATGCATTGCGCTGCCCGTAGGTCGTTGACCGGGATCGTTGATTAGTCTTTTTCGGCAACAGTTCAAGTTCCGAATTCCTTCATAGATTGCGTACGGGCTTGGTCAACATTTGCGACTCCAATCTGTATGGCTTCATTTCGGGAAGACACCGTCGCCTTTACTGACCGAGAACGATGTTTCGTCTCGGAATCCAGTGTCTACCGGACCTTGAACGAGAATGACCCGATCACTTCACCAACCTTTCCTCGAATGATGAGTCATGAACCTATTTAGAGCCGGCTGCGACCAACATTAGACAATGACGACATTCCGAAGGAACAAACCATGAGCAGGATGACACACAAACCGTCAGAGTCAGTCGACTTCTGGTCAGTTTCCTATCGCGGTCAAGAGATCGCAGCTCAGCGCCACTTCCGCGGTTGGCTGGTCTACCTGAACAACGTCATGCAGCCGGGCATGCTGTTTGCCGACGCCCGTGCAGCCGCGAATTGGCTGCGCCGCAAAGTCGACGAGCAATCGCCAGCAGCGAGCTAACCGGAAGGCGATAGCGTAAACAGCATTCACCTGGTATCGCCTGATTCACGATCTGTGCCGCAATGGTTCACTCAATTGGTCATTGCTGCAATTTCGGCGTCTGCAAATTATCGCGACGTGTAACGGCCGTCACAGACTGCCGTTTGCAACTCGCGTATTACAGCGACCACTTGATCTCGGTGGCGGACCAAGCAGCTGTCCTGATCCGAAAGGACCGCGCGTGCTGCACGTAAGACTTGGCAAGACGATTGCCCGAAATATTGGAGGTAAAGCGATGTGCAGAGCATAGCTCTTCTCATTGCTCATTGTCAGGCGGCCCAAGGGTCGTACTGCTTGCAAGACGGAAACCTGAAGACATGGTTGGCAGAACGAATACTGCATGTTCGCCCTCGTTAGCTGATCTAGCGCAGACTTCTCGGGCAACGGCCATACCGCTGAAGCGTATCACGACGAAGCATGAAGATTGTGCCGCGAGCGGAGATCGCGAAGAGGCGGGTTTGCCCTCGGTCCGACTTGCAGGTTGCCGCGAAGAAAAGCCGGTCAATTTCCGAGAGCACGTCGAGCACGCTAAGCCGAAACCTGATCCCGCACCGCAGGTCAAAAGGCAATCACGAGAGACTTGGTTAAAGCAGCCAGCACGCATGATCGCGTCGAGAATGCCGCTCGGAGGGCATGTCAAACGGGCGCTTGATATCGTCCTATCCCTCGCTGCACTGGTCCTATTTGCACCACTGATCACAGTCGCGCTGCTCGCACGTTGGCTGTTAGGGAAACCGTTGATAACAGCCGAAACCAGGATAGGTTTTGGAGGCAGACAGTTCCTGTGTTATCGGTTCATAACGCCGATCGCTGGATCCAGACTCAG